>JALNWK010000055.1 GCA_023230925.1 Limnochordia bacterium | reverse complement strand
TCTGAAGCGTAATTATACCGCCTATTGCTCGCATCGCAAGACCAAGATAGAGAAACTTAAGGCTAGGAACCAACTACAACAACAGGATCTTAACATTCTACATAGTTGTCTTGCGCTGTAGTACTAATGCCAACTCAATTTCCTGATGTCCTGGATAGCCGTCCCTCTTTCCGGTTCCAAAAACTGACACTATGTAGTCAGCGTATCTTCGCATTACGGCTAGGAAATGTTCTTTGCCTGTCGCTTCGTAATGGGCTATGGCGGCTTCGATTAGATGTCCTGCACAGTACAGTTCATGCCATACCCCTAAATTCTTCCAACGTAAGTCCGGTTTTTCCAAGGTAATGAAAGTGTTCAAGTAACCATCGGGCTGTTGGGCGGAAGATATCCTTGTGATCAACCTTTCCACCACATAGTTTAGCTCCGGATCATCATTGCCTATTAACGAATAGCATGCGGCTTCAAGCCATTTGGCAACATCAGAGTCCCAATAGAGAACAGGTTGCGCTTTGGCATTGGGATTTAGATCAAAGGCATCAATTCGGCCTGTTTGCTCACATTTATCGTATATGCTCGGCAATGTGACATCTTGATTGACTGCTATTCGCTTAGACCAGAAGTTGGAGTGTATGGTCACGTTTTTAATGGATAAAGGCTGCAACTTATATGCACCCACTGCTAGTAACCTCCTCTATAACTCTCATAGTTTTTCATGCGCTCTACAGTAGAATGTGATTCAGCTTAGCCGATCAGTAGTTACTACTCCCTGCTATCGGTACAGTAAGTGGTCTGAACAAAGACATATCGTGCATATAGACACTCAACATCCGTCTTCCTCAAGAGGAAGGATAACCCATGCTCCATAGTAACTGACTTCGTCCCATCCGATGGACCACCGTCTTAAGGAAAGTAAGCAGGGGTGCCGATGGTTTCTATGAAGTCTCCTATGAAACATAACCCGGTTGGCACCAACAACTCCCTCAATGTCTAAATCGCGTATATGAATCCGGTATCCTTTAAATCAACTAATGCTAGGGAAAAGTCGTTCTTTCCCAATGGATAAAGGGCTATTCCGTCTACAAGAGATCATAGTGACTGCCTGAACATATAATTGGTCCTTCGGCCAGGCTATTCGGCAATACTAGTCCGGTTACATCCGTAGCTCACTTTACCTAGTTAGTCTCATAGATGATTAGGAAAGCTTGGCTGCAGAGACACAAACTCAGTGTTGTCTGTGCTTCTAAATATAACAGAAGTTTCCATTGGCTACTTATACGTTTGTGATGTGTGAAGGAATTCTGTTATTCAATTGTGACCTGTTTTCCGCTGAATGAGGGGTATCGTCCATTTTCTGCTTCAGTGCCACAGCCCATGGAGCTGCCCAGACTACCATAGTATCTGGTTTTTCCTACACAACTCCTGGCCATATCTAAGGACTATGGCATAGACAATGGCCGCACAGATGCTGGCCCGTCGCCAGCTTCAGAATAATGACTCATAGACGACCTTAAGTACTCGTTCCTTAGCGCCAACGCCAATGTCAGGACAGCTTCTAAGGGGTGAATCATCTCCACCTCGGTAGCGGTTCCCCATTAAGCTTTCCGACGGGGCAAGCTTCTTGGGTTTTTCAGTTCCTTGAAGGGATCGATTTGACCCAATGGACCGTGGCCGGATAAGGAGTGGATGGAAAGGAACTAGGAAGTGGCCTTCCGCTGGTTTCCTCCGCCACTTCGGGCCGGAGACGCTTAGTTCAAGCTAGAGCACGAAGGTGTTCCCCTTCACCCGAGCATTCCAAGAAGGGTCACCACTCGGTTCGCTCAGTTACGCCTATCAGCATGAACTCACGTAGAACAACACAGATACCGTCAAACAGGCAACTGAGGGATACGGTATTCGTCGGGGGAATGACCTTCATTCCCCCGTGTCATGCCCTAGAAAACCTGACAAACACAATAGTACTCTACCTCTAACCATAATAACAAGCTCTCACTAACGATATTGTTCCATTCATACTGATAAAACTCTAAGACATCCCTTCGAATATCTATAGCTCAGTCTCAAATAATGTACGCGTCAACCGTCTCATTTAATGTGCTTCCTAACAGCATTGAGTAAAGTCACTTAAGCAAGAATGCTTATCATGCGACTTTCGTTGATTCCTGGGGGGCAAATCAACGCCCCCGAGACCTAGCGTACTGTAAATCCCATCGGCGTTGCTGCCGAAGTGTAGAATCCACTAATACGTTGGATTTCCTGGGAATCAGCTGGTCCTGCTTCCAGATACCAGTTGTTCGTTGATGCTAGTTTGCTCAGTTCAAGGGAGTCCTTCTCACCTTGGGTTACGTAACTCATCAACGTACCTCGTAGGTTCTGGTTGGAACACTCTAGGGCAGCCTTGAGCGCCTCACTCGTGCCAGTCTTACACATTTCCAGATAGTCTAAGGCCATATCCTTATCGCTTAACATCGTTCCTTATCTCCTTTCAGCTTAGGAATCCCATTAGTTTGTCAGCCATTTGCTGTGAGCCCTTCGCGCCAGACTGGAACATGTTCTTAAGACGCGGATCTTCACATTGCTCTGCATAGAAGGATAGTTTCTTTGCTCCGGTGAGCGCATCGCCAATTAGGTGCCTAATGGACTGCAGCTCTATCTCGTTGATCTTTGGCAAGGTTTTCCCCCCTTAGGTGTTATCTACTGTATATCCTTACCGAAGGGGGAACCCTTAATGCGTATCCGACGCCTAACAACTTCTGCTATTAGAGCCTGTAGATCCCTGACAATCTGTTATGGAGCAACAACAACAGGAGAGCATCACCCACGTATGGTATAATGGCGTTATTAACCTGGTTGGGGGTATTAATGTGCCGGATCTCGTAAGTAGAATTGCCAGGCATACTGGTATTGATCGTTCTAAGGTAGCACCCACCGTGCAATTGATCCTAGAAGGGAACACAGTTCCCTTTATTGCTAGATACCGCAAAGAAGCAACAGGCGGTCTTGATGATCTGCAGATTCACGCTATTGCAGATGCTTACACGTACTTTACAAACCTAGCCAAACGCAGGCAGCAGATTATTGATGCACTGGTGGAACAAGAGAAACTGACCAATGAACTTGCTGAACAAATTGAAGCAGCTTCCACCCAAAGAGAACTAGAGGATATCTATAGACCTTTCCGCAAACAACGCAGCACTAAAGCGGAGAAAGCACGGGAGCTTGGGTTTGGACCCTTGGCTGAACTGTTACTTGAACAACAGCAAAGTCCTAGTGAACTGGCAAAGCCCTTTGCCAAAAAGAACGATTGCACAGTCGAGGAAGCCTTGGAACAGGCAGGCTATATTGTGGCTGATCTGATCAACCATGATGCCCAGCTTCGCCCCAAAGTCCGGGAACTTACATATAATCGGGGAATGATCACATCAGCCTGTAACCTAGAGGATCCGCAGACAGATACCGTATACAATACATACCATGATTTTGCTGAACCGATTCGTCGGATTCCGCCTCATCGGATCCTAGCCCTAAACCGCGGTGAACAAGACGAGAAACTAACCATACGGATCGACCCTCCCATTGATGCAATTGCGAGGTTAATCCAACAGCAGATCATACAACCCTGTTCTCCATGTGCACAGTGGTTAGAGAATATCATCGATTACGCTGTGAAGAACCTTCTCTTACCATCGGTTTTTCGCGAGATCCGCAATATGTTAACGGAGAAGGCAGAGGAACATGCTATTGGAGTCTTCCGCCAGAATCTCAAAGCCTTGCTGATGCAAGCCCCAGTGCAAGGAAAGACTGTCCTAGCTATTGATCCGGGATTTCGTACTGGATGCAAAGTAGCTGTGGTTGATCCCACCGGTCAGGTCTTGGCCACTGCAGCCATTTATCCCCATCCACCCCAACAAGCTGAAAAGGAAAGCATGGACATCCTGCATAGGCTGATTGGGCAACACGGGGTTAATGTAATCGCCATAGGCAATGGCACTGCCTCGCGCGAAACCGAGGATTTCATCGCCCGGTTCAATAAGCAAACGGGACTTGATATTTCCTTTACCATCGTCAGCGAAGCAGGAGCCTCGGTTTATTCAGCATCGGCGGTGGCCAGGCAGGAGTTTCCAGAAATGGATGTCTCATTAAGGGGGGCTGTTTCTATTGCGCGACGGCTCCAGGACCCCTTGGCGGAGCTAGTAAAGATCGAACCCAAGTCCCTAGGTGTAGGGATGTATCAACATGATGTCAATCAGAAAGAATTAACGGAAGCCTTAGAGCGAACCGTCGAGTCCTGCGTGAACAACGTTGGCGTGGATCTAAATACGGCTAGTTCACAACTGCTGCAGTATGTAGCCGGGATCGGTCCTACCCTTGCCGCCAACATTGTGGAGTACCGAAACACGCAAGGACCCTTCTACTCCCGCCAAGAGCTTTTGGACGTTCCCCGTCTGGGCCCAAAAACCTTCGAGCAATGTGCGGGGTTTTTGCGGATTACCCAAGGACAAACGCTTCTAGATAATACTCCTGTACACCCGGAATCCTATGCCCTGGCACGGCGTATCCTGGAACTGGCCCAAAGCAGTGAAGTTAGCTTAGTTAACAAAAACCAACGCATTGATACTGCTAAACGCCTTTCCCAGCTGGATCCGGCCCAACTTAGTCAGCAGACTGGTGCGGGGGAGCCAACCATCATCGACATTATTGAAGCACTATGCACACCCGGAAGGGATCCGCGAAGTGAAATTCCTGGTCCCATCTTCCGCCAAGATGTGCTCCAAATGTCCGATTTACAGCCAGGTATGCAGCTTTCAGGAAGCATTACTAACGTTGTCGACTTTGGGGCTTTCGTGGATATTGGGGTGGAGACAGATGGACTCATCCATATTTCCAAGCTTTCCACCGAATACGTAAAAGATCCCAACACCGTGGTTACAGTGGGCGAACCTGTAAAAGTGGAAGTACTATCAGTTGACAGGGAACGTGGTCGTATTTCCTTGCGCTTGCTAGCTTAAGGAGAAAGCGCAGCCTTCTAGGGCTGCGCTTTGCGATCCGTTTACAGTTCTATTTTCTCAACCGTAACCGCTTTTCCAGTTTCACCAGATTCGTAAATTGCATCGATAATCTGAGCGATTACGATTGCCTCTCGTCCTGCGCAAAGAAGCTTAGCCTCACCCTTAATGGCGTCAACGAAATTGGCGACTTTCGCTTCCTGGGCATTAACAGATAGATTTAGCATTGGTTGCATGTCTACAAGGTTGTTGCCCAACTGGCCATATATTTCAAAGGGACTAAGGTTGGCTCCAGCTTGATCACCATACACTTGCACGTAAATTCCTGTGTCCCTACCATTTAGGGCCCAGCTGACATCGAACATCATTGTGGCACCGTTATCGAATTTGATCATTGCTGCGGCTAGGTCTTCGGTATCGAAGACTCCCTCTTCATTACCACTCATAGCCCAGTATTGTCCGATCCCTTCCACGTGGTAATCACCGAATTTACAGTAGGTTGATGCTAAAACAGAGACAGGCTGGGGCTGTCCCATTAACCAATGGGCCAGATCCAAAGAGTGAACCCCACAGTCGATCAAAGGACCTCCACCGGAGAGTTCCTTCTTGGTGAACCAACCATGGGGATTTCCCCGGCGGCGGAGCCAACCGGCCTTGGCGTAATAGATATCGCCGAATAGTCCGTTGTCTATATATGATTTTAATGTAGACGAATCAAGACGAAACCGATTATTAAACCCAATACTCAGCACTAGCCCAGCCGCTTCAGCTTTTCTTACCATTTCTACAGTCTCTTGTACATTCATGGCCATCGGCTTCTCGCACATAACATGGATCTTGGCATCTAGTGCGTCCATGGTTTGCGCATAGTGAAGATACGTGGGTGTACCGATGCTTACAACATCCAGATTCTCCGTTGCATACATCTTTCGATAGTCGGTATACTGATGTTCTTTGCTAATGCCATACCGTTCCCCGATCATCGCCAAGCGTTTCTCGTCAATATCGCAAATAGCAACAAGCTGTGTATCGGGGTTTTTGCTATAGGCGGGAAGGTGGGCAGATTGACCAATGTTACCTACTCCAACAACACCGGCCCGTAGTTTATAATCACTCATATGATCCTCTCCCTTTTCTACAGAAGTGTCTTGATATACTCTAAGGCTTGTACACTTGTGCCCGAGGGACTAAACTCACAGCCAACATAACCTTGGTAATCACTGTCAGCGATGGCCTTAAAGATGTTGGCGTAATTTAGCTCTCCAGTACCCGGTTCCCGACGTCCCGGTACATCAGCCAGATGGAAGTGCCCGATTAATTCCATGTGTTCTGTGATATTCGCGATGATATTACCCTCGGTAATCTGTTGGTGGTAGATATCAAAGAGAAGTTTAACCTTTGAACTGCCCACTTCGCGAATAATGTCGTACCCTTCGAAGGACGAACTAAGGTAGGTTCCTGGATGGTTGACTATTGTGTTTAGTGGTTCTAGCACGATGGTAATGTTAGCTGTTTCTGCACTTGGTGCAACAGCTTTAAGAATGTCAACGATAGTATCATGTTGCACCTGTGGTTCCACGTTAGGTTGCTGGGGGCCAGAGGTGACAATCAAGCTCTGACAACGGATATCCTGGGCTATGGCTATGTTTTGTTTTAGTTCTACAATAGCTGCATCCATATTGTTAGGATCCGTCAAAGGCTGTGAGGTACCCACCATGCCCACCAAGGTTAAGTCTAGCTCATCCCTTAGTTTCGCAATCCCTGCCAGATCCTTGTCTGCAATCCCCCAGAATTCAAACCCAGGGATACCAAGTTCTGCAACTTTACTAATCCTTTCGAGAAACTTACATTCCCGAAACAACATTTCGACACATACGGATAGTCTTAACATTCTTTCACCTCCTTATTTTCACTTTGATAACATCCCGTACATCTAGTATACTAAGTATTACAAAGGCGTTCAACAACAATAAACGAACACATTTTAGAGATTCGAACATAGGAGGAAATCTGACATGCGCACGCAGGTCTTGACCGTTACACCTAGGGATAAGCATCTACCTGTCTATCTCTGTACTGTAGGCCACACCTATCAACCGCCAATGAAGTATCCCAACGGTTCCCCCCACTATCATTGGCTGCATACCGTATCCGGCGCTGGTATCGTCGAATTCCAGGGAGAAAGCCGAATTCTCTCAGCGGGGAAGGGTTTTCTGATGTATCCTAAGATGCCTTGCCAATACTGGCCCGAAGAGGATCCTTGGGAAGTAATGTGGGTCACCTTTGATGGCAAAAACCTAAATCAATTCCTCGAGGCCTGGGGCATGTCACCGGGCTTTATCGATTTGGTTGATCTACCATACATCAATAGCAGAATCACTGATCTGCTTACGATATCCCCCGGACACTCGGATTACGCTAGTGCTATTCTTTCCAGTTTGCTGTATGCCTTTTTAATCGACTTGGGATGGCAAACCTTTCGGGATGAACATACAACCCAACAAAGAAAGAAGCTTATGCCAGCCCTGAGGTTTATTGGACAGTACTACTGTCGACCAATCTCCGTTGCCGACCTAGCAGAGCAATGTGGTGTCACCACGCAGCATTTGTGTCGCATGTTTCGATCGGTGTTCGGGGTGACTCCCGTAAGCTACCTGACAACCTACCGAGTTAGCAAAGCAAAGGAGCTTCTTTTGGAGTACCCGGATCTCAGTGTCGCAGAGATAGCAGCATTGACTGGTTTTTCAAGCCTCAGTTACTTTTGCACTGTCTTTCGGCGATACGAGAAAACCACCCCGACGGATTTCCGTAGAATGAACATGCAGATAGGTGACTTTTAAAGGGGTTGGATTAGACTGAGACGATCTCATATACTCCTCCGGCTGCAGTATCAAAGCGCAAGGCGCCTTGCTCCTGTTGTAGGCTTGAGACATCCTGGCCTGGTACCAATTGTAGCGGCATCTTTGCTGTTACGCAACATGACTGACCCCTTAGTGAATGGATCCTCGCCTGTAGACGTCGCCCTTCCCATGCAATGTCCACTTCAAATGCACCCCGGGCCAAAAGACCCCGCACAGTTCCCCGGCACCAGCAATCGGGCAAGGCGGGTAGTAAGCAAAGTACACCCCCATGACTTTGGAGCAGCATCTCCGCTACGCCGGCGGTGAATCCGAAGTTTCCATCAATTTGGAAGGGCGGGTGGGACGCTAAAAGATTGGGGTATACCCCACTACCTCCGGGGCTTTGCCCTACCCCCGACAGTAGTAAGCCAATCAGTTGCCTGGCCCTATTGCCATCCTTGAACCGAGCCCACAGATTGATCTTCCAGGCCAGGCTCCAGCCTGTCCCCGCGTCTTTTCGGGATAGCAGCGCAAGCTTTGCCGCGTGAAACAGCGCCGGTGTTTCCTCTGTTATTTGCCGGCCTGGGTAGACGCCAGCAAGGTGGGAGAGGTGCCGGTGATGCTGCTCTTGCCTTTGGAAGTCCTTGAACCACTCTTGTAGCTCTCCTTCTTTGTTGACCTGTAAGGGATATAGTTTTGCCTTCGCCTGGATCAGCTGTGCTTGTAACTGTGGGTCTATCCCCAGTACTTCTTGGGCCTGGATACAATCGGTAAACAACTGCCAAATTAGGCATAGATCCATGGTGGTGGCTATACTTACGGCCACAGCCTGTCCTGACTCTGTAAGAAACTTGTGCTCCGGGGACGTGGAGGGAGCTGTCACCAGATAGCCGTCGGGACCTTCGATCAGCCAATCAAGATAAAACAGGGCGGCCCCTTTCATTAAGGGATAGGCCCGATGCTCCAAAAACTCCCTATCTAATGTAAAGAGATAATGCTCCCAAAGATGCTGACATAACCAAGCCGCGGCCAGGGGCCAAGTAGCCCATACCGGGTCTTCATTGCCGTAGTCCCCCACAGGGGCCGCCTGTCGCCACAGATCCGTATTGTGGTGAGCAACCCAGCCTCTGCAACCGTAGTTAACCTTGGCGGTACTGCTTCCTTTAACCGCCAATTCTTCCATAAGGTCAAATAAGGGTGCGTGGCATTCACCTAGGTTGCAGACTTCTGCCGGCCAGTAGTTCATTTCCGTATTGATATTCATCGTATAGTTGCTGTTCCATGGAGGACGGAGGGAATCATTCCATATTCCTTGCAAATTCGCAGCCTGGGTCCCCGGTCGGGAACTACTAATGAGTAGATAACGGCCGTACTGGAAAAGTAGTACCACAAGCTCTGGGTCTTCCGCTCCGAGCTTTAAGACACGTTGATCAGTGGGCAGGTGTGTCCCCCTCCCTGGGCCAAGGTCAAGACTGACCCGGTTGAACAGGTTCTGGTAGTCTTGGGTGTGTTCCTGCAAAAGCTGTGTGAAAGGTTTCTCCATGGCTAAGCTCAGGTATCGATCTGCAATGGGACCAGGTTCATTTCCTGTCTTGTCGGGAGGACAATCAAATCCGGCGAAGCTTGTGGCTAGACTGACCAATAGCGTTGCCTCGGTGGCGTTGTTTACCCGCAGGCTATGTTCATCACAGCAGATTTGGCATCCTTCTGCTACAACGGCAACGTGAGCTGCAAAGAGCATACCGCCTTCGTTCAGACAGGACCTCGGGTCATAATCGTGGTAGTTTGGGTTATTTCCAGGCGCGCTACCGCTTAACACTAGTACCGGGGGAGTGATTTGTAGCAGATGGGATAACTGGCTATCCATTGTCACACTGAAGCTTAGCCTTCCCCTTTTGTTGGTCTTCAAATGAATGACAAGTACCTGTGCTGGGTAGGAAACGAAAGTCTCCCGAGTATATTGACAACCATCAATCTCATATTCCACACCGGCAACAGCGGTAGCAAGATCCAAGGTCCGCTGGTAATTGGAGGCCTCATCGTGATGCGCAAATTCTAGTCTTAGGGTACCAAAGGGAAGATAGCTCTCTGTATTAGGTCCCATCATCTTCTTACAAAGCTCATTAGCTTCTTCGTATCTACCCTCAAACAGGAGACGTCTGACCTCGGGCAAGTACTCTGTTGCTTCGGGATTATCATGATCCCTTGGTCCGCCGGACCAAAGAGTATCTTCATTCAGCTTAATCGTCTCTGTTTTGACACCACCATAGACCATCGCACCGATCCGTCCATTTCCAAGGGGAAGTGCTTCATTCCATTCCTGGGCCGGATGCTCATACTTTAACTGCATGAAACTAGCCTCCTCTAAGATCCGTGACTACTGGTCTGAAACCGGAAGTTCTTAATCAACGTGATTACAAGTGGGTTCACACCCTCTGTATTTGGCTGCGCGTCTTAGGTGACCTTCCGAGCTAACCATGCTTGACGGCTGTCTTGAGCCCTTTCATACAGGACGGGTTCGCGAACTTGCCAGAAGCTCAGCTAACCTAGTGGACATGCGTTCGGCAATATCCGGATGTTTTGCTGCTAGATTAGCCCTTTGGCCCATATCTTCGCCTAAATGGTACAGCTGAGCTTCCGGAGAGTTACCCATCTCTATTCCGGTATGCTTGCTAACTGCGGGCCCTTGGTATGGTGGGATAAACACCCAATCATCGCACCTAAGCACTGTCTTCGTCCCGATACCCTCGGTGATAAGCTCCCTTCGTCCAAGGGCATCCCGACCTAGCATCGCATCAAGCACATCGAGACTGTCCAAAGCTCCGTCATCCTCGAGGAGCTCACCTACTAGGGAAGCAAAGGTAGCAAGCAGATCCACCTGACAGATGAGTGCCGGAGACTTTCCTGGGTTGACGGTCCCTTGCCAAGTGAGGATGAAGGGTACCCGGGTGCCACCATCATACATGCTGTACTTGCCGCCCCGTAGAGGACCTGTAGGCAGGTGATCTGTATTAAGTTCTACTGCTTGGTCTTGGTAACCATCATCGAGAACAGGACCATTGTCACTGGTGAAAATGATCAGCGTATCCTCCATAAGACCCTGTTGTTCTAGGACATCTAGGATCTGCCCAACGCACCAATCCAGCTCCATAATCACATCTCCCCTTGGGCCAAGGCCGCTACGGCCTGCAAATCTAGGCCCTGGTACCCGGGGCACATGGGGCTGATGGAGCGCATAGTACAGGAAGAACGGTCGATCTTGATGTTCGGTAATGAAGGATGAAGCCTTGCACAAGAACACTTCCGCCATCTCTTCATCCTCCCATAGAGCTGACCGCCCTCCCCGCATGTACCCAATCCGACCAATACCGTTTATGATACTCATATCATGTCCGTGGCTGTGCTTCATGCGCAGTAGCTCGGGATGCTCCCTTCCAGTAGGAACGTCTGGGAAGGGGTTCTGCTGCCCATAGCTGACTTCAATGGGATCTGTCTGATCAAGCCCAACCACTCTTCGTCCCTCGATATAAACACAGGGAACCCGATCATTTGTTGCGGCCATGATGAAAGAGTAATCAAAACCAACATCCAGAGGACATGGGTTGATCTCTTGGTTGTAATCTAGGTTCCCCGCTCCTAGGCCCAAATGCCATTTGCCCACAACACCGGTTGCGTAGCCTGCATCCTTCAGCATCTTTGGCAGGGTCTGTGAACCGGGAGGAATAATCATGGGTGCATCCCCCGGCAGGATATGCGCCTTTTTATTCCGCCAGGGATAGGACCCTGTAAGCAAGCTATACCGGGAAGGTGTACATGTGGCCGCAGTGGCATAGGCTTGGTTAAATACCAAACCTCCACCTGCGAGACGGTCAATATTCGGTGTCGGTATGTGGGTGGAACCGTAACATCCAACATCACCATAGCCGAGATCATCTGCGTACATAATGATGATGTTAGGTCGTCTAGTCTGTTTTTGCATAGATATTCTCCTAGTCATTGTTACTTTTACCAGCCCCGTTTTGGTTGAAACTCTCGGGGATGTCTTTTCCTAAGCTCAGGCACGAAATGCCCCCGGTCGGTTGCTTCAAGGAACTTGGCGTAATTAGCCAGCTGCCCCCTTGCATGGCTTGGTCCCCCTTCTTTCATGACGGTCCAGAGGGGATCACTGGTATCCGGTGAAGTAGCCATCATTGCATCATGCCATTGCAGATAGTGATGGACAGCTTGGTAACACAAAGCTCTTTGGGTTTCAGCTAGGTTGTTTGTCTGGTGGGGATCATCCTTGAGATTGAACAACATCTCATCGGGGAACAAATGAAAACCATCATGATAAGTACGGATATAGATCCAATCATCAAAGCGTACTGCCCGTTGGCATACATGGGCACATTGACTGAGGACCAAAAAAGGTCGAGATATCTTTGCACCATCCCACATCACCGGTGCGTAGCTTCTTCCATCCCACGTGGGGGCTGGGTCCTGCTCTAAAAGATCAGCTAAGGTAGGAAGCAAATCTAGGTTATAATGAAGCCCATCATCGACGTGACCCTTCTGTCCACCGGGCCAACGAATGATCAATGGAATGTGAGTTGTGATTCCATCGGCAGTAGCATGTTCACCGTACAGGCCAAGCTCCCCAATATTCTCACCATGATCTGAGCTAATGATCACGACCACGTCATCGAAGACACCTTCTTGTCTCAATGCAGCAAACAGACGGCCTACATGTAAATCAGCATACCGAATACCGCAATCATACCCATCAACGAAGCGGCGGAGGTCATCCATATCCTTCAGTTCACCGGGATATCGGGGGAATTCCCCTGGCCCTTGGTTGTCATACATCCATAGTGCCCGGGCACCATGGGGTGAAACCATGGCACGATGTTCAGCAAGTCGTTCTTCTGTTAACCATTCCGGCAGGGGATCATTCTCGAAGGGATTGCCGAACTCCACAGGTGCACGGTATGGGGTATGCGGATCCCAGAAGTTGACATGCAAAAACCAGTTTTCCTCTTGGGCATTATCTTCGATCCACTTAAGGGCGATCGCGGAGATTTCCTCCGCCGATTCATGACCGCTTTTTCCGGTATTGTACATTTCGTTAAACCCAGCATAGAACCACCAAGCACTATGGCGCTCTGCAAAGGGACTAATGCTAGCGGTCCTCATCCCACACCTTCTAAAGAATGCAGGCATGCTCTGGAATTTCAGTTTATCCGCAAAACCCCGGTTAGCTCCTTCAAGGCGAAGATCAGCGCTAGTACCACCATGGCCAACAACCCCTGAATGGATGCCGAACCGGCCGGTAAACAAAGCCGCTCGTGATGGTAAACAGGGTGCATCGGAACAATAGACGTTCTCGAAACGGACCCCCTCTTGGGCGATGGAGTCAATGTTTGGTGATGTATTCCGATGGTAACCATAACAACCAAGATGATCTGGACGTAGCGTGTCTATATCGATATACAGGATACGCAAATTCCTTCTCCTCCCTTAATGACCTCTACCATTTTTAAATATAGGGGCAACGGCTATTGAGCGTCTATCCAATCTGGCTTTGGCTATAAAACAGTTCTGTTTGAACTAGGCCTGTTCTACTCAGTCACCTTGCCCCCAGTACATCTCTATTGCCGTGAGTTACAGTCATCTATAGATTTCGTCTTAGAAGGTGCAAGTCCTTCACCTTGGTCACCCTTTACTCCTTTGGAGCAAGGATTGGTGCCAAAGCTTCATCCAGCTGGATCATCGCTGCTGCAACAGGTTTTTCTCCATTGATAATCGCCCGATTTGCTGCGTGCACATGTTCCACCACGTCTGTATATTCAGGGTGCGCAATCTCCATATAGGCATGGTCAAGACCTGTCACAAAGGGTAGTAGACGCGGTTCTCGATCCAACGAGTCCGCCAGCCATTGTTCTCGTACTGGTTGTAAGATACCACCTTCGTTTAACCAAATTGAACCAAACCTGGGATTGGTAAAGAAGGCGGCAACTTGCCAGGCCAGATCCGGATGTTCACTTTGGGACGTTACATAAAGCCCTTGGGCCCAACTACTTGTGGCGGGTATACCATCCTCCAAAACCGGATAGGGTGCGGTGGCAAAGTCCAAACCCGGGGCATTGTTCTTGAGGAAGAAGTAACGATAGCTACCATCAAAGAAGAAAGCCACCTGTCCTTGGGTGAAAGCATTGAGATGCCACACACCAATGGATGCCTGTTGTCTAAAGATGTCGTCATAGACCCCTAGGGCATCAATGACCTTCGGATCGCTAAAGTTGGGCTTCCCTGCAGGGGTAATCCAGTCACTCCCGGCTTGGCGGGCAAAGGATACCAGATACAAAGCTGACCACTCGGGATCCCCCATAAAACCTAGACCAAGCTGCGAATAACTCCCATCCTCTGCCAATAGGGTCAGCTTCCGGCCAATGGAAATGTAATCCTCCCAAGTCTCCGGCACTGTGCCAATACCGTGGCTTGCGAGCATGTTGGTGTTGTAGAATGTCGCAACAGTGTTGATCTCCACCGGCGCAAAGTAGACTTGTCCCTTATAGCTAATTGCATTTAGGATACCAGGCCAGTAACCGGTGGCAAACTCTTGGGCATCCTGAACACCAAAAGCCGAGAAATCTATAGGTAGAACCGCTTCACTCCCAATAAACCAAGGTGCTTGGCGGGTGGGTAAGGTGACAACATCCGGTGCTGCACCACCTGCCAGAGCAACAGCCAGCTTTTGGGCATTGGTTCCGTATACCATCTCTAGCTCAATATTAGGAAACTCTTTCTCAAACTCAGGGATGATCTGTTCTAGGATCCGTTTATACAAAGGCCCCATGGTCCAAAAAGTAACCTTTGTCTTTTCAGCAAAGCTAACCATGGTAAACACTGCGATAAGACCAATAATCGTTACTATTTGAATCAAACGGCAGAACTGTCTTTGTGACATCTTGGACTCCTCCTTATTATTTGACATACCTGTATCTTTCTTAGTGATCATCAATCACCTTTAATCCTTTCAAGGTCCCATGTCCTAGTTGGATGGCGTTGGCACCGGGACCAGGTAAAACTGTGACTCTAATATGGTCCACATCCCCTGCAGAAGGAATGTCTCCATACAGGTTCAATTTCAGCCAACCGGAACTAGAACGATCCAAGATCTCTACCTTGTAATCTATTCCCGACCAACTCTGCATATCCCCTGAGACATCGATCCTGAGCTGCTCGTGAACCTGAGTGTCTTGGGCATATACAATAAAGCTGAAGCCATGAAGATGGGGCAAGGCCCAAATGAGATACTCATTGTCCGCACTGGTTGATGTAATTCGTTGGATATCCCCAAAGAAACTTTCCGCTTCATCGCCCACAAATTCCCATCCGTTTGACCGTTTTACTGTCTTTAGCCGATCAAACTTACCACCGAACCATACCCCTGGGGGTTCGAAGGTTTCTTCAATGGTTTCCCAGTTAGAAACAACGATTCGCTGGGTATCAGTGGAAGTAATCCCTTGATTAGTTCGGATCATAACTAGAAGATCATAGGCTCCATCATCAAGGGTCAGTGTATCAAGGGAAAGCTGATGGGGAATCTTACTTCCTTCATAAAATAGGATCCTCTCCGTTTCCTCAAAAGCCCGCATCGGATCCAGGAAAACCTCTACGGAGCAAATCTTTTCGTCCTCGTCCAGTCCAGACATGATCTGGAAATCCAGCCTTCCTTGCACCCAAGTTTGGCCGGGTAGCTGCAAGGCAAGACGTTTGACTCGGACTTGATGAGAACGCTCCCACTGCTTTCCTTGTGTATCGGTTACCACGACCTTGACCCTATGCTCCTCCTGTTCATCAAAAACGGGCAGACATAAACGTAGATCCTGGGGCACTTTGGCTCCTCTGTAGATCTCCGATTCATTCTGCATGACACAGATCTCCTCCACATCAATCTCTGGAAGAATCTCAAAGCGAACTGGCTCATGTGCAGAAACAACAGCTTGGTTGGCCGGTGAGCTAATCTCTATTTCATGGATTCGCTCATAGACTCTTACATAGTCTATGATGTACTGAGCCGGTAGCTTGGCGTTGCGAATATCCCCTGCCCACTTGCCAACGGTTGCGGTAAGCTGCACCCAAGAAGGAACTTGAGATATACCACCGGCCGAGGTTCGCCAGGTTTCCTGGCCATCAACATAAAAGATATACTCCTCCTCGTTCCATTCCAGAGCAAAGATATGAAAACCATCATAAATACCCGGTATATAAGGGGTTTTTCCCGCGCTTTGATGATGCTCCTCATAGCCGTCCCAATGGAGAGCATGGGAGATGCGATCTTGTTTGGCAAAGGGTGACTCCAGGATATCAATTTCTGTACCGTCTCTTCCTCCATCACCGATCCGATGTGCCCCATCGGTCATCAACCAAAAGGCAGCCCACAGACCTTCCTCCTGCGGTAATTGGGCCCGTATTTCGTAGTATCCGTAAGCTTGCTCAAACTTACCCCTAGTCGTAATCGCACCAAAGTAGTAGCTACCATTGTGCTCACTAATCTGAATGACCAGATGACCCTGACCATCCAAGAAAACTGCTCGGCTTGATCGGTTTCCGTCCATCCAGGGTCGTTCGGGCAAATAGGACCATTTCGTGAGATCTAGCTGATTACCTGCGAAGTTATCCTCGAAGGTAAGCCTCCAACCCGGTTTTTCCGCGGATGGGCTATGTGCAAGCGCCCGGGAGGCTGCGACCAGCATAAATGTAAAACAAAATACCAACACAGTGATTAATACGCCTTTGTTCTTTGTTTGAACCATGGGTTACCACCCCTTACAATTGGCTAATCCACCACCGGTACTAACCTGACTTGCTACTCATTTAGTCAAAGCACCTACCGATAATCTCCCCATGACCTAACTGAACCTGGTCGCTGCTTGTTCCCTCGGTTAAGGTAAGCCGAATATAGCATGGATCCCCTGTAGCGGAGATGTTTCCATAAAGACGCAGTTTTCGCCAACCGCAATCTGAGATAGACACAACTTCCACATGATAAACCTGCCTTTGCCAGGAATTTAGGTTATCTGAGACATCGATCTTAATCTGTTCATACACCTCTTCACTTTGTGCGTAGACGGTAAATTCATACCTATGAAGACGGGGTTGCTGCCAAATAAGATATGCATCCTGTTTGCCGCATGAGGCGATCCGGCTGTTATCTCCAAAGAAGCTCCCAGCTGCATCGGAAGAAAAGAGCCAACCTTCGGATCTCTGGACGGTCTTCAATCGATCAAATTCACCACCAAACCAAGCACCTGGGGACAGGAAAGCTTCCGTGATCGTCTCCCAGTTCTGCACAATGATGCGTCGAACTGCCCTGGAGACGATCCCAGATGTGGTGGTCACTGAAAAGATCAGGTCATAGGCTCCATCATCGAAGTCTAAGGTATCTAGCGGATAAGAGCCAGTCCAGGTGGTCCCTTGATAAACCAGAATTGGTTCTGTATCCTCAAAGGCGCGGATCGGCTGTAGGGACAATTCCACCGATTTTGTCTGTTCATCCCAAGGAAGCCCGATGGTACCTATAACATCGAAGGTTCCATTTATCCGTGGAGTTTCCCCTTGGGGAAGATCTAGTTGTGTACGCCGTACTCGAAAACGAGTTACTTGATCAAAGACACGACCTGAAGTATCGGTAACCGTAACAACTAGACTGTGTTCTAGATCATCTTCGGCCAAATCTATGTCCAGGTGCAAATTTTCAGGCATGCTCGCCCCTTTGTATAACTTTACATTGTCCTGGACAACTTCTATCTGGGCGATGTCAATTGTCGGATCAATGGAAAAGGAGATTGGCGCATCGGCAAGAACTGTGGTCCCTTTCGCCGGTGATTCGATGGCAATCTCGTGGATTCTTTCATAAACCCTAACGTAATCTACCACTAGTTGCGCGGGAAGATCAGCCTTGCGGATATCTCCGCCCCACTGGCCGACTTCAGCAGTAATCTGCACCCACGAAGGAACTTGGGAGACACCTCCCGCTGAAGTTCGCCAAGTAATTTGATCATCCACATAAAAAATGTACTCATCCTCATTCCATTCCAGAGCAAAGGTGTGGAATCCCTCGTAAATACCCGGTATATAGGGCGCATATCCCGCGTTCTGATGATCAGCATCATATCCGTCCCAGTGCAGGGCATGCTGAATCCGATCCTGCTTTGAAAAGGGTGACTCATAGATGTCGATCTCAGTGCCATCTCTGCCCTCATCACCCACCCGATGTGCTCCATCGGTCATGAGCCAGAAAGCTGTCCAGAAACCTTCTTCCTTTGGCAGCTGGCAACATATCTCATAATAACCATAGGCTTGCTCAAACTTACCCCTTGTTGTAATCGCGCCGGAGTAATACTTGCCCTCGTGCTCTCTAACTTGAATAATGAGATGTCCCTCACCATCTAGAAAGGCATCTTTGTGCGACCAATACCCATCTTTTCTTTTTCCCTCGCGTAAATAGGACCATTTTGACAGATCCAGTTGGTCGCCTTCAAAATCATCTTCAAAGACCAATCGCCATCCAGACTTAGCCTTCGAGGATACCGCGGTTTCTGCGTCTGTTCTGTTGGTAGGCCAAATAATCATACAAAGGACCAAGACTATGACCCAGGTCCACATACCTTCTCTCATCAAACCACCTGTCCTTCCAGAGACATTAATACTACAGCGCAAGACAACTATGTAGAATGTTAAGATCCTGTTGTTGTAGTTGGTTCCTAGCCTTAAGTTTCTCTATCTTGGTCTTGCGATGCGAGCAATAGGCGGTATAATTACGCTT
>JALNWK010000054.1 GCA_023230925.1 Limnochordia bacterium | reverse complement strand
CAAGGAAGAGACTATCGCCATACGAACTTAAAGAAATCTACTCACTTTTTGTGATCCTGAAAGGCCATGCAAACTAGCAATACTATCAGCCTTGGCAAATCAGCTTGCCTGATCTAGGTTAAAGGCCTCGTGACCTACAGCCACAACATCGTCGTTCTCCGTGCTTACAGCAACTACAGCTGGTTCCTGGACAACAACACCCTTATTATCCACGTAAACTAGTACATTAGCCGTACCTAAATCTATCCCAATACGCGTAGCGAACACACAAGAGGCTCCCTTCCCTGTGAACCAACGGACATGAACTTGTCTATCACCTTTTTCGACACTAAACTAGCATTTCCTGCTAATTCCAGGATTCCTGGCTCATCTTTGTAGAAGACAAAGCGAGCCGGAAACACTAGCTCGCCGTCTATCATCTTGAAGAGACTGTTAGAACACATCACGGGAAGAAAGCTACCGAGCACAGATTATCCGGGACGACGAATACAGAATAGATCCATCGTCCCTTGTTTTTTCTATGCTAATTACCCCACTACCTGAGAATGTCAGTAGCTACTACTAGACCAATGTCTTCTTCCGATACTGACTATCTTCTCATAATGCCACAACCCTTCATCCCCCCGCACAACGGGGAGATGAAGGGCGGCTTTTCCTAAGCAATATCCGCATCCTTGTACTTACGCCGAGTCGCCTCGCCACCACGTAAATGTCTTTCGGCCTTGTTTAACTGAAGAATCTTGGCCACCTGCTTGGCCAGTTCAGGATTTACACTCGGAAGCCTCTCAGTAACATCCTTATGTACCGTGCTTTTACTGACGCCAAAAACGGTGGCGGCCTGCCGGACAGTCGCTTTTGATTCAATAATGTAGGTACCTATATCTACCACTCTTCTGCGGATGTAGTCTCGCATCTACCCCGCCCCCTCCACCACTTGCTAATTAATGTATATTGCAGGGAGAAGGCAAATATGAATCGGAAATCCGAGAGGTAACTGCTGACCTATCTACACTTCTAATGCGAGGACGATACAACAGCCGCCCCATCAAACCGGACATACTTGGTGGGATCTTGCGCCTGACCACGGTAAAACACCTTCCAGGTTAGTAGACCCGAACCAGCACCAGTCTTTCTGCCGATGGTCTCTCCTTGGACAACCACTTGGCCATCTGAAACCAACACGGCGTCAAGATCTTCGTAGATTGTCTCCCATCCATCCCCATGGTCGATCTTGATCTTGGTACCTTCAAGTACATGGACCATGCCTGAACCGGAAGCGGCAATGAGCTCCTGATGGGCAGAGAGAACAACACCATCAAAGTAACGCCAATCTCCATACTCAGGATGCCTCTGCCATCCGAATCCAGCCATAAGCTGACCAGTTACAGGTAACGCAATTGCCCAAGGATCAAAGGGATCTCTTTTCACCTCTGGCGCCTTATTGACGGGTTGCTTCTCGGAAGTCTCTCTCATAGTCGTCACCGCCGGCCAATTGATCTCCAACTGACCAAGCCACGGACATGCTCCCTCTACAGTCAACTTGCTGCGGGGAATCGCTACTTGCTGTGATTGCTGGGGTTGTTCCGAAAATAGTTGGTCTAGCTCGGCCAGATAACGGCCGATGACCACCCTCTGGATCACATAAACGCCCCCCACAACAATGCAGACTACCACCGCCCATCGCCAGAGGTAAGGCCTCCACTTGGCCAAAACCTGTAACATTCTACCAAACTTAGACTTAAGAGTATTCAGTCCACAATTTACGTGTTTTCGTATATTTAGTCTTGCCATGAATCCACCCCGCTACTTATTCTCCCCACATTTTCCAGTTTCATACATCTATTTCTCTACTTTTAGGGTGGCATCTATGGAAGGAATACCCACATTAAGCATGGTGACATCATTGGTCGGATCATAGGTGGATCTTATCTGTATATTAATCGCCCCGATCTTTGGTACCGTGACTCGTTCCACTAGACGGGGCGAAAAAAGAAGAAGCTCCTGTTGGTCGGATGTACTACCACTACTTAGCCTACATTCACCACCGATTTCCTGCAGGAAGACGGCGATCCGCTCTTCCGTCAGATGCCCCGGGAGCCATGCCTCAAAAACCATGCGGAAGTCTTGCACAGTCCCAGATCTCTTGCAGGCCTGCTTCACTTTGCGGCGGGAGGACCACACATCTAAGTTGCAGTCTTCCCCACCCTCGATCCAGTTAACCGCAAGCCGGGTTTCCTTCTCCAGTTCATCATAGTACCAGTGTTCTCCTCCGAAGGATTGGGCCACCGCCGATACAGTAAGATACTTATCCTCCCCATGGGCCCGCACCCGGTTAATGCCTTCTTCCGCCTCGGCAGTAAGCTGGAGCCTAGAGGCTCTAATCCCTAGGTCCCCGGCACATGTTACCGCTACATCCTTTAGCTCTCCAAGGCTAAGGTATTTGTTCGTCACAAACACATCGGTGGTGATTTGCAGGCTCGTTACATAAGCCCCGGCCTGTTTTAGACCCCACAAAACCGGGTATTCCAGCAGCCCCTCTTCCACAACCCGAACCCCTTGGTGCATCAAGATCAAATACACACACCAAATACCCACCAAACGGAGTACCACCCGCAGGATCGTACTCACCATTCTTTTTTGACTCTTTTCCTTTGGTGTTTCGGTATGTACGGGCTGTTCTAAGGACATCTATCCCACGTCCTTCAATTATTGCTCAAATTCGGTAATCCTCGGGACGGTGCGGTGTCTTGTTGAAGTAATAGTAAATTGCGTCCTTGATCCGTTCGCTCGCCTTACCATCGCCGTAGGGATTGGGCGCGCTTGCCATTTTATGATGTCTTTCCTCATCTTGTAGGATGGCAGAGACTTCCCGGTAGATATTTTCCCTTTCCGTTCCTGCAAGAACCAGATTGCCGGACACAACACCCTCGGGACGTTCTGTGGTGTTCCGCAGTACTACAACGGGCACATTCAATCCAGGGGCTTCCTCCTGAATTCCCCCCGAATCGGTCATGACTAAGTAGGCCCGCTGCAATAATCTTGCAAAGTCACTGTACGCGGGTGGTTCGATTAGGCAGACCCGTTCCACGTCCCGAAAGGCCCTCATCGCCTGTTCCATCACCTGGGGATTACGATGCACAGGGAAGATCACCTGAATATCAGTAAATTCCTTAATAATCGATTTGACTGCTTCGAATATCTGTTCCAGACCCTGTCCCCAACTCTCCCGGCGATGGGCAGTGAGAAGAATCGTACGACAAGATGGATCAATCAATTGCTCCAGGGAGCTATCGGAAAACCTCTGATCTTGGGAAACGACATGGTGCAACGCATCAACTACGGTATTGCCTGTCACAAAGATCCCTGCACTTGGTATATTCTCCGCTAACAAATTCTCCTTAGCCATTATGGTTGGTGCAAAATGTAGATCCGCAAGACACCCAGTGATCCGACGATTCATCTCCTCAGGATAGGGATTGAATTTATCATTGGTTCGCAGTCCTGCTTCCACATGACCAATAGGTCTTTTGGCGTAGTAACCCGCCAAAGCAGCGGCCATGCTTGTAGTAGTATCTCCATGGACCAGTACCAAGTCGGGATTCTCTTCAACCATGATCTCCTCAAGACCCGCCAAAACCCGGTTAGTTACCTGGGTAAGTGTTTGACCTTGCCGCATAATATTCAGGTCATAATCCGGTTGGATGGCGAAGATATCTAGTACTTGATCTAGCATCTCCCGATGCTGACCCGTGACAACCACCACCGGACGGAGATCTTTCTCCCTTTGAAGTGCCAGGACTAAAGGTGCCATTTTTATTGCTTCCGGCCGTGTACCGAACACCAACAGTACGGATATTTGTCCTCTCACTGGCTTCCCCCTCTTCTAAATGCACGGGTATACACCGTTTCTTTGTCCCATGCTTCGGTTGGTATTACTCCAAGCCACAAAGCCACCTGTGTATAGGCATAGGCAATCAACAAAGCTGCTAACGGCGACATCCAGACTGGTATATAGCCCAACCCCAATGCAACGCCACTACCTAGGAAACTCACTGTTATGAGTAAGGCTGAAGCCGTCGCAGATGACCCCATCTTTTGAGCTAACCGGTGGTGTACATGCTCCCTGTCACCAATGTAAAAGGGGATGCCCCGACATGTGCGCCTATAGATCGCCCAACAAGTATCAAGAATAGGAACTGCCAAAACAATAAAAATAACCGCCGGATTAAAGGCTTGGGCCCTTGACAACCGGGATAGCAATACAGCCAACATAAATCCTAAGCTCATGGCACCAGCATCACCTAAGATGAGCTTGGCCCGGGGAAAGTTAAAGGGTAAAAACCCGCTTACTGCCGCCGCAGTTGAGACCACAAGCACGGAATCATGATCTAAACTCAGGCCTTTCAGGGATATATACAAAAACAAGCAAATAGAAAGGCTGATACCTCCGGTGAGCCCATCTAATCCGTCAACAATATTCATCACGTTAACTACTGCCACAATCCATATAACCGTCAAAGGATAGGCAAGCCATCCAAGGATATAGGCCTGTCCGGTAAAAGGGCTAGTAACTGATTCAATTAACACCCCACCGGCAACAGCTATTACAGCAATAATGATCTGGCCTATGAGTTTGGGTAGTGGTCTTAGTTCGTAGATATCATCATAGACCCCTAACCCGAGGATCAAGATCACCGGCAGAATATTGAACACAGAGCCCCAACGATTAAGGAGGAAAGTAGACAGTACTCCCAGGACAATGGCGATACCACCACCATTTGCCAACGGAATCCGATTCATGCGGCGATCATTGGGTTCATCTACAAGCTTGAGTCTAGGTGCCCACAGATATAGAAGGCCACTGCAAAGAGCGCTCAAGCAAAAACTCAACATCGCCACCTTAAGCATTGGTCTACGGCCTCCTATGGACGTACAGCATCAATCTTTATGCCGGCCTCATCTAGAAGCTGCGCTGCCGCCTCATCGGGATAGTCGCCACCATATACTACCCGCACAATTCCAGCATTGATCAACATCTTCGCGCATAGAACACAGGGTTGATGGGTTACGTATAACGTACTATCCTTAGTACTTGTACCATACAAGGCCGCCTGGATAATCGCGTTTTGCTCCGCATGGATCCCCCGGCAAAGCTCATGCCGTTGTCCCGAGGGAATAGCCTGCTGTTGCCTTAGGCATCCAACCTCCAGGCAATGGGGCAGATTGGCGGGAGCACCATTATAGCCCGTTGCAATGATCCTCTTATCCCTGACAAGCACTGCTCCTACATGACGGCGCAAGCACGTGGATCGCTTGGCCACAAGCTCAGCAATCTCCATGAAATACTCATCCCAACTAGGACGCAAAACGCGCACAGAATCATCACAAACCCTGCACACAGGTGCTCAGGATTAGGATAACCCTGTTCCCCCCTCTCCATCGCTTGGATAAAACTTAGGTACCAAGCCCATTACCGCCTACATATTTTCCAAACCCATCATTTTGTCCACCCGTCGCCTATGCCGCGGATGATCTCCTTGAAACTCCGCACGTAGCCAGGTATCAACAAGCTCCAGTGCTAGGCCTACACCCACAACCCTAGCACCGAGACAAAGAATATTGGCATCATTGTGTTCTCTACTCGCCCGGGCGGAAAAGGTATCACTGCAAACCGCCGCCCGAATCCCGCGCATTTTATTTGCGGCCATACACATGCCTATCCCTGTACCGCAAACCAAAATGCCCCGCTGACACTTACCGCTAGTGATCGCCTCGGCGACCTTCACGGCAAAATCAGGGTAGTCCACAGATTGATCGGAATCTGTCCCCAAATCCATATATTGTATATTTAGCGTCTGAAGATACTCTGCAATGGCAGCCTTCAGCTCCACACCTGCATGATCACTACCTAATCCAACAATCACTTCAAAACCTCCCACCAAACTCCTTCGACCGCTAAGCTCAGCAATCAACGCGTCAATCGCTCGCTCAATTTGCTGGGCACTCTCCCGGTAAACCTCCAACGACTGTCCAAAGGGATCTGCAATGTCTAGATCTTCTGGTTCTCGATCGATGATTCCTGCCTGAGGTTGTCCTAACCTGACATACTCTTTTAGGGTAAACAGCTTATCCCGTACCCAGGGATACCTTTCTTCAATTAGCTGTTTGTGTCCCCGGGTCATAGTAAGAACCAAGGTTGCCCGCTCTAGGTCCGAAGTAGTAAGACGCTTTGCTCGATGGTTCTGTAGACTAATACCATAGTCCTGTGCCATCACCCTTTGGGCGTTCTTGCTAGCTGGCTCGTCCAAGCCAGCCGCGATTCCGCAGGATGCAACTTCGATACCAGTAATACCCAAGGCTTTCAGTTTGGATCTTAGCAAACCCTCTGCCATGGGGGAGCGACATGTATTGCCGGTACAAACGAACAGAATGGTCTTGATGAAACTCACTCCCTTGGTATTTTACAAAACCTTACCCCCTGCGGCCTTCCGCAGACGATTCATCACAGCAAAGCCTAATCCCTTTTCTTCAATCCCTTGGACCACAATATCATCTATGCCGCAGGAGTCCATTTTCCGTAATAAACTGTACAAATTGGCTGCAACGGTAGCTGGTTTCTCTGCTTGCCCCATTACCTCCAAGTGAATCCGACCATTGGTATAGGCGGCAATACTCTCTGCCGGAGCCATAATCGCCACCCGCTTCCCTTCTTCAACCAGCCGGTTGGCTAGGGAACTTACCCTTTGCTCAACAGCATACCTGTGCAATACCAAATACACATTGGCCTTAGGAGCGTAGTGGCGGTACTTCATACCCGGGGCCCTTGCAACGCGCACCGAGCCATCCTGTTTAATCAAGGAAGGGTCCATCTCCACTCTACCTAGAATTCCCCTGAGTTCTTCTAGGGTGATTCCACCGGGCCGCAATACCATGGGCGGTGTGCTGGTTAGATCCAATACCGTAGATTCCACGCCGATCCCTGTCGCCCCACCATCAATAATACAGTCAATTTTTCCTGCAAGATCCGCTAGAACGTGGGAGGCGGTTGTTGGGGAAGGCCTCCCTGAAATATTGGCACTCGGGGCTGCAACCGGCACCTTTGCGTGAGATAACAACGCCAAGGCAACAGCGTGATCGGGCATACGTACGGCTACGGTATCAAGCCCGCCCGAAGTTCTTAGGGGAATTTGCTCGCTCTTCTTAAAGATTAACGAGAGGGGACCGGGCCAAAACCTTTGCATCAGTACTTCGGCAGAGGGTGGGATCACCTCCACAATAGAAGACAACTGTTCAACCTCGGCGATGTGTACGATCAGTGGGTTATCCTGGGGTCGACCCTTCGCTTGGAAGATGCCCAAAACAGCCTCATCGTCGAGGGCATTTGCACCTAAGCCATAGACGGTCTCTGTGGGAAAGGCTACAAGACCACCTTCCCGCAAAGTCTGGGCGGCTTTGTCCAACTGTTCTAGATTGATCCCCCCACACATATCAAACAGTAAAGTGTCTTTAGAACCCTGCAACTAGTTACACCTCTTAACAATCATTTCTTCCGAAAAGCTAAGACCCGCTCAATGCCAGCGTAGTCCTTCTGGAGGCCATCGAAGGACCAAAAACCTAGAGCCTTAGCAATATTACAGATATGCTCCCTTTGACCTTGGCCGATTTCTAAGAACAAAAGTCCTCCGTCCTCCAAGTGAGGTGGTGCCTCCTGAAGAATACGTCTATAAAAGTCAAGGCCATCAGCACCTGCTTTCAGCGCCATCTCTGGTTCATATTCCCGCACATCCCGGGATAGCGTCTCCCACATAGAAATCGGAATATATGGGGGATTACTAACGATCAGGTGCGCAGGACCAAAGCCACCTGTATCTGAAAATAGATCACTTTGTACGAATAAACACCGTTCTAGTACGTCATGGCGTCTGGCATTTCTCCGGGCTAAGTCCAAAGCCTGCTCACTAATATCAAGACCTAAGACTAAAGCCTTTGGTAGTGCATGGGCAATAGATACCGCAATGGCCCCGCTACCCGTACCTAAATCGATAACCCTTACCGGCGTATCCCCAAGGTTGGTCGACACCCACTCAAGAACAGACTGTACTAGTATTTCCGTTTCCGGCCGGGGAATCAGCACATGCTGGTTGACTTCCAAGGATAAGGACATGAACTCCCTATGACCGATCAGATAAGCAACCGGCCAATGCTTGGCCCTTCTTGAGATCAACCTGCGGTAACAGTTTAATTCAGCTTCAGTAACCGGACGATTGTAATAGACATACAACCAGATTCGTTCCAAACCAAGACAATGAGCTAAAAGCACTTCGGCATCAAGCCTGGGATTGTCCACCCCGGCTTTGGCCAGATATTCGGTAGATAAGGTTAAAAGCTCCATCACCTTACGACTTTGTCCCCCCATCTACGCTTCAACCTCCAGATTCTGTAGACGCAGTTTCTGCTCGGCCTCAATCAACGGTTCAATAATCTGATCCAATTGGCCTTCCATCACTTGTTCTAAATGATACAAGGTTAGGCCAATGCGGTGATCGGTCACCCGGCCCTGGGGAAAATTGTACGTGCGAATTCGTTCAGAACGTTCCCCGGTTCCCACTTGGCTACGCCTAGCACTGGATAACTTTTCCTCTTGCTCCTGCTGGATTTTATCCAATAATCTAGCTCGCAGGATCCGCATCGCTTTATCCTTATTCTTATGCTGCGACTTCTCATCTTGACACGATACCACCATACCCGTAGGAATATAAGTAATTCGCACTGCAGAATCGGTGGTATTTACGCTTTGGCCTCCGGGTCCTGTGGATCGAAATACGTCGATGCGAATATCTTGGGGATTTATCTCCACTTCCACTTCCTCTGCTTCGGGCAACACGGCCACCGTCGCTGTGGAAGTATGAATTCTCCCACTAGCTTCTGTTGTGGGCACCCTTTGCACACGGTGTACACCACTCTCATATTTTAGTCTGCTATAGGCGCCTTTACCGGCGATGGTAAAGATCACCTCTTTAAAACCATCAAGACCCGTCGTATTAGTACTCATGGTCTCGATCTTCCAATTCTCTGCTTCCGCATATTTTGAGTACATCCGGAAAAGGTCCGCGGCGAATAAGGCGGCCTCGTCCCCTCCAGCACCAGCGCGGATCTCCATAATGACGTTCTTATCATCATTCGGGTCCTTAGGTAGCAGAAGTACCCGTAAATCGGAGACAAGCCGCTCCTTCCTGGCTGTAAGCTGCTCAAACTCATCATCTATTAGGGCTTGCATCTCTGGGTCTTCCGTGGACATACTCTCTAGATCTGCAAGCTCCTTAACAGCTTCTTTATACTCTCCATAAAGCTCCACCAAACGGCCCAGATCCGCGTATTCCTTCGCATATTGTGTATATAATTGCTGTTGGCCAATTACCTTTGGATCGCCAAGCTTCTCCGTAAGCTCCTGGTACCGTTTGACGGTATTTTCTAATTGATCAAACATCTAGATAACACCCCGTCTTCCAACCTTGACAACCTCTGAAGAATCAACAAACGTTCTTAACTCCTTCGGCATCCTGCTTTAACACTGACTTCAACGAACAAATGGCCACTTCGATCTGATCGTCTTCAGGCTCCCGGGTTGTGAGTTTCTGTAAGAGTAAGCCCGGTTTCGCGATGAATCTCACCAGGAGACTAGCATCCTTCCTACCTGCCACCTTGATTACTTCATAGGACAAGCCAGCAACCAAGGGGAAGATGGCCAAGTGAACCAACACCCGAGTCAGGAAGGGAGGTCTACCGAAAAAGGAGAAAATGAAGACACTAACAAAAAACACAATCAAGATGAAATTTGTCCCACAGCGGGCGTGAATGGGACTATGTTTGCGCACATTGGACACGGTTAGTTCCTCACCGTTTTCGTAACAGTTGATGGTCTTGTGCTCAGCGCCATGATACTGAAACACCCGCTTGATATCCGCCATGAGGGAAATCACCGCAATATAGGCAACAAAAAGGGAGATCTTGATGGCACCCTCCACCAGATTTAGTAGAACATTACTTTGTACATGGGCCTGTACGAAACGCAACAAGAAGGCGGGCAACGCAATGAATATGCCCACGGTCAACAGCAGCGCAAGCCCCATGGTCAAAACTAGTTCCTTTGTGCCCAACTCCTCACCCTCATCTTCGGCAAATACACTTGCGGAGTAGTTTAGGGCTTTGATGGAAATGACCAACGTCTCAACCAAAGAGACCGCTCCCCGGATAATCGGCCATTTAAGAAAGGGATACCTATCTGCCACCGGATGCAACGTCTGCTCATCCAGAACGATGCTATGGTCATTGCTGCGTACAGCAATTGCCATGGTCCTTTGTCCTCGCATCATGACTCCTTCAATTACCGCCTGGCCCCCGTAACTGAACTTCTTGCTCATCGTCTTTGCTCCTTCTTGCTGTGGACAGCAAATCATCTACTTGATGCTTCGGTACCCATATGACAACCTCATCATGGGGAAGAAGATAATCCTTCCCACCGGGTGATGTAATATGTTCATGACCCCGCTGAATCGAAAGCACATGGGCGTAAAAACGTTCCTTGATTGCAATCTGAGCTAACGTCCGCCATGCAAATTCGCTGCCTTCTTGTACTGTTAGCGAGACAAGGGTCATGTTATCACCTGTCCCCATTACTTCATTGAACGGCTTGTATTCCAAGGGCTGATCGTACGCGGAACTCTTAAGATAACGATAGCCGCGAGGTAAACACAGGCGTGTCAATATCCCCACCAAAAGACCAACTCCCCAACCCGCCAATAATGCACCGAAGGTCCCGTAGGATACAATCAGACTGACCTTTAGCACTGTTCCCAAAAGCTCCTCGGCCACAAGGGGAGCGGTAACGATCTCACCAAATACGCTAAGGCCAGCAATCATCCCTACATACCCAGAAATATTACCCTTTGTAGCCACCGCAATGCTATATCCTAGGCCCGCGGTGAGTACTGCTCCAAAAAAAACGGGCAGACCTAAACGGGTAATGGTGCCAAAGGCAATCCCAATGAGCAGACCTTTAAGTAAGGTCAGCGCCGTTGCGCTAATTCGCGGAATGACTACCAGTACAATTTGCTTAACCGCCGCCCAACGGGTTTTGAGATTCGGCATGGCAACCATTAAGTCAAAGGGTAAAAGGGCTACAAAAATCGCCACAAAGGAAGAAGTAAGCCCAGGGAAATTGTGTACCGAATAGTAGGCTAAGCCCACAGTAAACGCCCGAGCAAACGATATTAACCTCACAGGCCATTTTGGCTCTGTCTTTCTCCCCATGATGACCCCCCCGGAACCCTCGATATTTGGGCCCTAATCTAACGATAGGGCAATTTGGTTGCCTTTGCAACACCTTCTATGGAAAATACCATGCCAAGCCGAGCATATTCTACCAACCTACCGTCCTAAGGGAACCATGATCCTGCTTCGTCCCTCAAAAGTTGCAATTTCATTATACCCAATATCTGTAAGCATCTCAACGGTTTTGTCAAAGGCAAAGGCTACATGTTCAGGGTGATGGGCGTCAGAGCCGAGAGTAATCGGAATACCCAGTTCCCAAGCCCTCTTAATGATTAGCGGTCCGGGATAGGATTCCCCAGGCCTAGTCCTAAACCCAGCGCTGTTGATTTCCAGACACGTATCTTCTTCGGCCATGGCTAAAAGCGCAGGCTCAGCAAGCTCTAGAAGGTTCTCGGGTACGGAACAATACAGCTTAGGCACATCAAAATGGGCAATCACATCAAAAAGGCCACTGGCTACTGCCTTCTCCACCACAGGGAAATACCGGGCAAACACCTCTTCCGATGAGAATCGTCGATAAAACCCCTCATCATAAAGACTGTAGGGACGAGCAAAATGAACCGAACCAATAACATAGTCAAAGGGAAAGGACAACACTTCGGCAATCTCCCTTTCCTTCTCAGGAAAATAGTCTACTTCGATACCTAGTTTTATCGGAACATCGGGATACGTCTTCTGAATGTCCCGAATACACTCTACATAACGTTCAAGCCGGCCAAGCGGTTCTTTTAGATACTGATAGGGATAATCCAATGGCAAATGAAACAAAGGTAAATGGCCCGAGAAACCGATCTGATCAAGCCCCTCCTCCTGAGCCTTCTGCACGTATTCCTCCGGTTTTCCTTGGGCATGACCGCACAAAGGTGTATGCATATGGTAGTCGACTAACATAACAAGCCTCCATTCTACGGACTATTATATCCTACTCCTTGGACCGAGCTTCAACATTGTTCTTCCATGCTGCCCTTGGTATAATATTATTCAAAGGAGGGTGCCCCGATGGCAACAATACTCCACGTAGACCTAGACGCCTTCTTCGCTTCGATTGAACAACGAAGGAACCCGCAGTATCGGGGCAAACCTGTCATTGTGGGAGGCTTAGGGTCCCGAGGAGTTGTCTCTACCTGCTCCTACGAGGCGCGTAGGTACGGGATTCACTCGGCCATGCCCATGGCCCAAGCCCGCCGGCTCTGCCCAGGAGGTATCTTCTTGCCCTCGGATATGGATTACTACCAAGAGGTCTCCGCACAAATTCACACCTTGTTCTATGATTTTACCCCAGTAGTCGAACACCTTTCCATCGACGAAGCCTTCCTGGACATGACTGGATGTGAACATTTCTATGAGCAGCTTCAGGATATGGGTTCTGCGGTCAAAGCCAAAATAACGTCTAAAGTAGGCTTGACGGCATCTGTGGGGATTGCACCAAATATGTTCTTAGCAAAACTTGCCTCTGACCTTAAAAAACCCGACGGACTTGTGATTATTAATGAAAGCAATATGCAGACCATGCTGGATCCTTTGCCCGTTAGCAGGATCTGGGGGGTAGGGACCCAAACCCAGAAGCAATTACGCCGCTATGGTATCCAGACCATCAAGGATGTACGGACCAGGACTCCTCAGTTCCTTGAGCAGATTCTTGGTAACGGCGGCCTTCTAATATGGGAACTAGCCAACGGCATCGATGACCGCACGGTAACACCGGACTCCGAGGCAAAATCCATTGGTCATGAGACTACCTTTCCCACCGACATCAGCAACATTGCTGATGTGAAAAGAGTCTTGGCCAACCATGCCGCTGCTATTGGACGCAGATTACGGGCCAAATCCTTATCTGCCCAGACAATCACGCTTAAAGCTCGTTATAGCGATTTTCACACCGTTACCCGTAGCATCACAAAGGATTATACTTTTCAAGATGATGATACGATCTACTATGAAGCCTGTGATCTTTTGGATAAGCTGCCACGCGGAAACAGCCCGTTTAGACTGCTGGGTATCTCTGTATCCCGGCTAACACCTCAACAACAAGCCTCGCTTTTTAACACCCAGGCTAAATACAAGCTAAGCTGCGCCCTTGATCGACTAACGGACAAGTACCAAGCACCTATTGTCTATCGGGGAACGGAAATGAAAAAAGGGCCGAAGTGAAAACTCCGACCCACACCCACACAAGTAAGCCTTGACTTAGGCTCTCTTTTTCTTCAGCTCCGCCGCACCAGCCGGATAAGGATATCTCTGGGCTTCTAGTTCCTTACGAATCTCCTTGTTGAGAATCCTCAAATAGGTACCCTTCATACCAAGTGAGCGAGACTCAATCACATTAGCGGAAGACAGCTTCCGTAGTGCATTAACAACAACTGACCGGGTGATGCCCGCTTCGTCAGCTACTCGGCTCGCCACCAACAGGCCCTCGTCTCCATTGAGCTCATCAAAAATACGCTGCATCGCCACAATCTCGGAATACGATAGACTCCGAATAGCGGAAATGGCCATTTTCCGTTCGGTAACCTCATCCTCTTCCTCTTCACTGACCGCATGGGCCATAATCATGCCGATGATGGTGGAAGCAATTTCCGCAACTAGGCTATCATCATCATTGAACCGCCCGTTTAGCCTAACCATCATGAAAGTACCTAACCTGCGTCCATTACCAACAACAGGACAAATCAGGGCGACCTTGACACCAAGGGCAGTAGCCACATCCTTCTCTGCCGTAAGAGTGCCAACCCGCAGCAACACTTCGTTGTACTCATCAGGTAGTTTGCCGTCCATTAGCCAATCAGAGTCAAAATCAGTGGTTTCATAACCTTCAGGAAGGGCATATCCTAAAACCTTCCCTTTTCGATTGACAACATAAACACAGGTTTCTTCCATTTCTGTAGCTACTACACGCGCAATATCACTAAAGGTTACTTCGTCCCCGTCATTTTGCAATAATTGCGTAATTCTTCGTGTTCGTTTAAGTAACATTGTTTAGCTTCCTTTCTCTTCTATGTTTTGTTTTTGCCCAGTCTAAATATCCAGAAAACTAGATTCCCTACAGACGATCAGCTGTAAAATGCTGTACACGTTAGAATTATACCCCAGAAATCGTATTTAAGTCAAGTTTTCACATGAACATTATACACTTTTCACATAACCTGGTAGGATACCGACAGGGGCCTTTCTGCTATCTTTTCCCCAAGCTGCCAGAAGCAGAAAAACTTGCTACCCCTCGCCAATGATTCTACTATATATGTCGATAATCGACAAACCCTGTAATCCTCTGTTTTCCATACATAGCACTTACTTGCTTCACAATACGTTCTCTAGGCTAATATTCTGTTAGTTTCTACATAATCCGAGGTTTTTCGACAAACCGTTGGTATATCTACGTTTCCGTTGGCTCGCCAAAAGGTTGGGCACACACATGAATTTCACCGGGCAGGCAATACGCCACGGCAACTCAGACATTGCAGTGGCCCCGACCTCAACTTTTTACGAAAGAGTGCCTTGATCTACCATTGGATATGTGCTAAAATCATGATTGTCGTAAATAGTGCCGAAGTGGTGGAACTGGCAGACGCGCTGCGTTCAGGGCGCAGTGGGTGCAAGCCCGTGGGGGTTCGAATCCCCCCTTCGGCACCAACGGTTTGCGGGTTTTGGGTAGGACGGAAAACACCCGAAAATGTGGCAGTAATGTAGCAGTACTGAGTCATGCTAGGACATATAACGAATCAAAAAAGGCCCGGCTTCTGCCGGGCTGTTCTTGTTTGGCTCAATCATCCGTTTCATAATGGATGTTACCAGTAAGATAGACTTTTGATTCTTGAAGCATTTGCTGAGTGATATTCGTGACGGTGTTTCGATCTAGGGCAACCCCCAGATTCGGCCAGGCGCCAGTAGGTTACCTTTATTTTCAAAATCAAACTGAAAATAAGCTCTATCTGTCCCGGTAATAAACCACAACCTAATCCACTCTGTACTTTCGTTTATGATTTGCTCGCCCTCATCATATCTTGGGAACCATATAGACGTAACGGCCAACCAATGTCGCTCCACTAGATCTGCGTCCCCTCCATAGATAAGGTTAGGCGTATAGCGCTTGCCATCACTTGTCTCCAAAACGATTCTGGATATATATGTCTTATGGCCGTCGGGCTCCACATAGCGATAGCCGTGAGATGTATTCGGATCAGCGACTAGGAGTACCCAGAAATGGATCGAATCATCAACATAGATTGCATAGCGCTCGTCATGTTTTTGCGTTTTTTCGGTTGCCGTCCAAAAATTGTGTGCCGCATCTCGGTTGACCTCGGCCTCGATCAGCGCAGGCGTTGTCAAGCTAGCAAATGATAATTCAGTCCATGGGTAGACACTATCACCTTCGGCTGTAATTGGAGCTTTGTGAACCTCGTGAATTTCGTCATAAACCGCGGCCGGATCTCGGTTACCATCCAGCACATACTCCCCATAAGGATATGGTACGGCCCCAACCACCCCTGTCAGCAATAACACTACCAACACCGCAACTGCAATTTGCTTCATTGCATCGCCTCCTTTGGAGATGATTTCCACATGTAAGCCCTCTTTCCCTGCTGGATAACTCGCCTCGGTTAAACTGTCCATTTATCCCAACCATTTATTTTTGAGAGTCTGAAAGAGGGCAGCGGATATGCATTACATGTTTGTCTGGTTGATGCAAATACAGGCCTTGTAAAAGCGCTTCGCCTAGTTGGGTTGGGAACCGAGTGGTCAAACAAATTTAAGGATGCAGTATTACGGCGAAAAGAACAGCCGTTCGACGAACAGGCTTACGACATAGCTTTGCAGAGAGTCTACAGGGTCTACCCAACAGAGAAGCTGGTGGAGCTTGCACTGGACTGTACGGACAACTTCTTTGAGTTGCGGTGTTAAAACCTAGAACCAAAGGCTCTTAGAGCATAAACGTTGGCAGAAAGAATAAAGCCCGGTCAAATACCGGGCTAATCCAACATATGTACATATCGTCGCCAATTGGTCACCACGCTGCTTTAAGTGGTTCATTCAAGTTAGCAAACTCCGTCATCTTTTGTAGTATCTCAAGGAGTATCACGGTGCCATTCGTTGCCACTTCTGTTGACGCCAATTCATCATAAATATGTTTAGAACTGATGGCTTCCATAGGTAAGTCTATGTAAGCATTTTCTGCTTTTCTTACTGCAGCATTTGACGATTTATAGGCAAGCGACATAATCATCGAGAACTCCTCGGGCAGATAGAAAAGAAGTGTGCCTTTATGCCTTTTGCCCGAATCCACCTCAACTGCTTTGACCGCTCGATCCGCTACGTCTGTTGCGGTCGACACCTTGCTTCCGCTTTGATCCAGTTTGAATACCGTTCCGAATGTAGTGGAGTTGAACATGATGGGGGTGACACTAATTATCTTGTTGGCATCACCATCAAGCATAATCAGTTCAAGTTCACTAAATGCTATATCCCTAGAACGAAAAGTGGTTTTTACCTCCGCTTCTACATCTATAGAGAAGCTTCTAGTGCCATTATAATTAACAAACCTTGCATTAGTAAAGGTAAAATGTATGCTGTCATGCGCCAACTCGTTGATCTCTATCGTTGTACACCATGCGTTGCCCGAAAGTACTAGCAGCAACACGACCAACATTAACAGATGTTTACAATATTGTCTCATAGTATACCTCCTTTTATATGTTGGTTCTGTGTAAATCAACAAAATCCTGCAATAGCCCGTCTTTTTGAACACAATCGAGTAGGGTGCCGCTAGGTGATCTTTCCTAGCGGCGGCCCTCTCAAAGAACCGTGCGTACGGACCCGTACACGGCTCCTAACAAGCTTCAGTCGTTGGATAATAACGATGCAAGATGCCAACCTCGTATCCTGCGAGGTTTACTAGACCGATCTTATCAAACCAACTGTTTGGCAATGCCATTGAAAGCAAGGGACTTGCAGAGTTTCTCCATTTCCGCATGGAGAGTTTCTTGAACTCCCCTTTGTACCCCCGCCTACGCAGTTCTTTGTGGAGGGCTTTCCAGCTCTTCCACTCCCTCATTTGTTTCATCCTAAGTCGCCTGCGTATCCACCCCATAAGCTTCCCTACTACCCCTTTGCAGTTTGCCGCACGGAAGTAGTTTATCCATCCCCTTAGGACGGGGTTTAATCTTCTAACCATGGTTTCAATATTCATACCGTGGTTTCTAGGTGTCAGTTTGCGGATAGTGTCTTTAAAGGCTTTAACCTTTCTGGGATTGATGCCTACATACTTACTGTAAATGACAAACCCTAGATATGGGACTCCGTTGTAAGCGCTTGTTATCTGCGTTTTCTCCCGGTTGACGACTAGTTTGAGCTCATCTTCCAGTATCCCAAAGGCTATCTTTTTATACTTCTCCGCTTGGCGTGGAGACCGGGCAAAGATCAAAATATCATCGGCATAGCGTACTATGTGAATACCCTTCGATCTCATCGCTTGGTCGAAGTGATCCAAATAGATGTTAGCAATCAGCGGCGAGATTACCCCACCCTGAGGACTGCCGACTCTTGTATCTTCGTATACGCCGTCCTTCATGACCCCTGACTCGAGGAACTGCCGAATGAGCCGGAGCACTGCCCCGTCACTTATTCTGCGATTGACTCCTTGAAGTATGAGTTCATGGTCTAGACGGTCAAAACATTTGGATAGGTCCATGTCTACCACGTGCTTCAGCCCGTGTTGGTTCATATACCTTTTCGCCTTGGCTACCGCCTGCTGGCAGGACCGCCCCGGTCTGTATCCATAGCTTGATGGATGAAATCCTGGATCAAAGATAGGCTGCATCACATTTAGAAGTGCTTGCTGTACTACCCTATCCTTGATGGTGGGTACACCCAGCGGCCGCTTACTTCCGTCTGGCTTGGGTATCTCCACCCTGCGTACTGGCATCGGTTTGTACGTTTCGGTCTTGAGCTCAAGATGAAGTGCATCAATTTCAGCCTTTAGGTCTTCACCGTAAGCGTCCACGGTCTGCCCGTCTATTCCGGGAGCCCCTTTGTTCGCTTTCACGGCTTCGTAGGCTTCCTCGAGGTTCTTTTTGTTGTATACCTTGTCGATTAGGCTGTAATACTTCATCTTTGCTCCTTCATCTCGCTGTACTTCCTACGTCTCTCCCTTGCATGATCGCAGTTACTTTCCATGGTTTGTGTAGCGTCTCTAGCTCTATGGCAATCTACCACACTCATCCACGGTATTCTGCTGAGCGGACGCAGATCCCAGTTGGTTCGTCACCCCCCGGTAATCCCGTTCCCCTTGGCACTTCAGCCTTGCTTGTCTTCTCTCATGCTCGTTTGTTACGCGGTCGTACACTTTAGTTTGCTTTCGCCCCTTCGCAACTGCTAGCGCTTTTGGCACTAGTAGCTCAGTGCTACATGAACACTGTCCCCTTAGTCTTACCCTCCGGTCTGTTACCAGCCTTCACAGGCTAAGGGTTCATAACTACTACGGACTCATCTGCCACCCTACACCACTTCTTCTCTCCCTTACCTTTCGGCTTGTTCGAGCTTACCAAGTCGACTTGGATGGTGTAGGGCTTCCCCAGGTAAGTCTGCCTGCCTGAACATGAATCCGTCCGTCCTAACCCCTTAGGTTGTCTAGCTTCTGGGCTT
>JALNWK010000053.1 GCA_023230925.1 Limnochordia bacterium | reverse complement strand
TCGTAGAGATACCGATGCTAAGTACGGTGCCAAAACATATAAAGGTAAGCGTGCCGACGGCACGACCTGGGAGAAAGTAACCTACTGGTTCGGATATAAGTTGCATCTAATAGTAGATGCCATTAGGCTTCAATGTGTTGACGGTTGTAGCTAGATATGCTACACTGTCCATGGTTCATATGAAACAGAGGCTTTGCAAGTAGAAGTCATCCGCTTCTCACCTTGCGGCGACGCCAGCAAGGTCTTAGAAAACTAGGCTTATAGCCTATTGCTAGGATTTAAAGAGCGGGTGAAGTATCCCGCTCTTTTTTGTTGGTGATGTTTTGTAATTAAATACCAGGAGGTGACGAGTATTACTGATAAGTTGAGGGTTAACCAAGAGATACGGGCCCGCCAGATCCGAGTAGTGGATACAGACGGCGGACAGTTGGGTATTATGCCCGTCTCAGAGGGGATGAGGTTGGCTGAGGAAAGAGGGCAAGATCTCGTTGAAGTTGCGCCCAAAGCTGCTCCACCAGTGTGCCGAATCATGGACTATGGGAAGTATAAATACGAGCAGTCCAAGAAGGAACGGGAAGCTAGGAAGAACCAAAAGGTAATCAATATCAAGGAAGTGCGCATGAGTCCTAAGATCGATGAGCATGACTTCAATGTGCGGGTGCGCAATGCTGAGAGATTCCTGAAGGCTGGGGATAAGGTTAAAGTCACGGTCCGCTTTAGAGGACGGGAAATTGTTCATTCGGGCCTAGCCAGAAAAAGACTGATGGAGTTTGCCAAACTCCTTGGGGAATACGGACAGATCGAACGTCCACCAGTCCTCGAAGGTCGAAACATGTTTATGATTTTGGCCCCAGCTAAGGAAAAGTCCAAGGAGGCGAAAAACGATGCCTAAAATGAAGACACATCGAGGAGCCGCGAAACGCTTTAAGAAAACCGGAACGGGTAAGTTTAAGAAGAGCAGTAATTTTCGTTCTCATTTGCTGAGCAGTAAGAGCCCGAAGCGGAAAAGACAATTGCGGCGCCCGTCATATGTAAGTAAACAAGATCAGGAGCGCATCAGCAGATTGCTGCCCTATTAGTTTTTAGCACAGGAGGTAACGTCTATGCCACGTGCAAAAGGCGGAACAGTAACACGCCATCGACATAAAAAGGTACTCAAATTGGCCAAGGGCTATCGGGGAAGGAAAAGTAAGATTTTCCGCCCAGCGAACCAAGCGGTCATGAAATCTCTAAATTATGCCTACCGCGATCGGAAGGCTAAGAAACGTGATTTCCGGAAACTATGGATTAGCAGAATCAACGCCGGGGCCCGCAATGCAGGAATGTCTTACAGCCGTTTTATTAGCGGATTGCGGACTGCTGGAGTGGAGATCAACCGGAAGATGCTTGCAGACCTTGCAGTACACGACACTGATGCCTTCAATGAGTTGGTAGCCATAGCCAAGAAGAGTTTGGACAACTGAATCTATGGATCGGATTACTAGCCGGCAGAATCGTGTGGTCAAATCGACCCGTCTTTTGAGGACGCGGAAGGGGCGCCTTAAGGAAGAAAAGGTGCTTCTAGAGGGAGTGCGACTCGTTAGCGACGCCTTGCTGGCTGGTAACCTTCAGTTCTACTGGGCCCTAGGCACCGAGACATTCTGGACGGATTCCGAATATGAACAACTGAGTGGACAGCTTCAGGAACGCTGCCCTTGCTATGTTGTTTCCGATGACCTATTGAAGGACATAGCAGATACTCAACATCCCCAAGGTATTGTGAGCGTGGTGGGCGCATTTGATCACGACTTGACGTGCTGCCTGGATGCCAATCCTTTGATTTTGGTGGCAGATCAAGTAGCTGACCCCGGAAATGCAGGGACCCTAGTCCGTACCGCAGCAGCGGCAGCGGCTAGTGGGGTCATTTTCACCCGGGGCAGTGTAGATCTATTTAATCCGAAGTGCCTACGGGCTAGTATGGGAGCTGTATTCCGGGTTCCGGTTTGCCAGGAAGTCTTCCCTGAGCAACTTGTGGGCTTCCTGAGGAAAAACGGGGTGAGGCTCTATGGTGCCGCGGGTCAAGCCGATCTTGATTACACTCAAGCCGACTTTAGCAATGGAATGGCCCTTGCGGTGGGTAGTGAGGCCTTTGGCTTGAGTCCAGCACTGGAAGAAGCGATCGAAGAAAGACTTGCCATTCCCATGGCCAATGGTGTGGAATCCTTGAATGTTGGTGTAGCGGCAGGGGTTTTGCTCTATGAGGCCCATCGGCAGCGATATTGTAAAGCGTAAATCTGTGTGATATAATGGGACTATGATTTTTAGATCAACACTACCCTGATATGGGCGGGGGATCATATGTCCACAGCTGATTTTTTTTGGAAGATCTTTGAATCGACCGGTTCTATTGTCGCGTACCTGTTGTACAAACAGCTACGGGCGGTGTAACTTTCAGCTGCCGCTAGTTTGCTGGCTCTAGTGTAGGGAGAAGCCGGTTTTTAATTAAAGGGGATGGGAATTGCTCGGCACACCTGTGCGTATGATTGGATCGGTGTGCCAATCATATTTGCCAACCTTTCTGTTCAGGAGAGGTGTGCACCGGGGTGTATTACTAGATGGTTCTTTCACACTTGGAGGAAGAACAGACAAGTAACTACTTGAGTTTGCCATTTTGGGAGGGCTTTCTTTCGTTGTGCAAATAACGGGAAAGCTCTTTTTTTAAGGGAGGCCTGCCCACGTGGAGGACAAGATCAAAACCATAACTGAGGAGGGCTCTGAGGCTATTGGTTCGGCCAACAGTCTTCGAGAGCTAGAGGAGCTACGTGTTAAGTACATAGGAAAGAGGGGCGCCTTAACCTCACTTTTGCGTAGTATCGGGCAGCTCGATGATGCCCAAAGACCCCGTATGGGGCAGTTAGTGAACAATGCAAGGCAAAAACTGGATGCGCTCTTAGAAGAGCGGAGTAAGAGATTATCTTTAGAAGAGACCCAGCAGCGACTTCTGGAGGAACGGATCGACATTACCATGCCCGGCCGAAGACCGGCCTATGGTACAAAACATCCATTGACCTCCACCTTGGATGATATCAAGCGGGTCTTTATGGGTCTGGGCTTTGAAGTGGTAGAAGGCCCTGAAGTGGAACTTGATTACTACAACTTTGAGGCGTTAAATGTACCGAAGGATCATCCCGCGCGGGATATGCAGGATACCTTCTATATTAGTGATGAAGTGTTACTGCGTACCCAAACCTCACCAGTACAGATTCGTGTGATGGAGGAAGCCAAACCACCAATTAAGATCATTGCTCCGGGAAAGGTATACCGCTGCGATTCCGATGTTACCCACTCTCCCATGTTCCATCAGGTGGAGGGATTAGCTGTGGGCAAAAACATCACCTTTGGTGATTTGAAAGGAACCCTATCTCTATTTGCCACAGCACTATTTGGAGAAGATACACCTGTTCGTTTCCGACCGAGCTATTTTCCCTTCACCGAGCCTAGCGCCGAAATGGATATTGGATGTGTGATTTGTCGCGGTGAGGGGTGTCGATTATGTAAGGGTACCGGTTGGCTTGAGGTGCTAGGGGCAGGGATGGTTCATCCTAACGTCCTGCAGCAAGTCAACTACGACCCGGATGAAGTCGGTGGATTTGCCTTTGGTATGGGTGTGGAACGGATCGCGATGCTACGATACGAAGTAGATGATATTCGGCTGTTTTTTGATAACGATTTGCGCTTGTTAAACCAGTTTTAGCCGGCACTGGTAAGATTTGGGGTGAACATAATTGCGGTTATCTTATCGATGGATTAAAGAATATGTAAATGTAGAGCTGCCTGTGGAGGAGTTGGCCGCTCGTCTGACTATGAGTGGTGTTACCGTTGATCGAATGGAACCAATGGGGGTAGATTTCCAAGGGAAGGTAGTTGTGGGGAAGGTACTCAAAGTAGCCCCTCATTCCCAGGCAGATCGCTTGACCATATGTGATGTGGAAGTGGGACCTAACGATGTGCGAAGTGTAGTCTGTGGCGCTCCGAATGTAAGGGAAGGTATGGTGAGCGCTGTGGCATTGCCCGGTGCCCAGCTACCTAGTGGGCTATTGGTACAGGAGGCCGTTATTCGTGGTGTGAAGTCCTTCGGCATGTTATGTGCGGCCGATGAACTGGGAATAGGCGATGACCATCAAGGGATTATTGAACTGCCGGATGACTTTACTCCAGGGACGAGGATTGAGGAAGCCTTATTCCTAGATGATGTTGCTTTCGAAATAGATATTTACGCTAACCGGCCTGATCTTCTTAGCGTGATCGGGGTGGCGCGTGAAGTAGCGGCGATGTTGGGTAGGAAAGTGACAATACCCCAGTGTCCCTTTACCGAGTCGGCTTCTCCGATTACAGAATGGACAAGTATACAGGTGCTGAGCCCGGATTTATGTCCCCGTTATTGTGCACGGCTCGTTACGGGGGTAGAGATTGGACCTTCACCGATTTGGATGCAGCAGTACCTAAGGGCTGCGGGTATGCGTCCAATCAATAATATTGTGGATATTACAAACTTTGTCATGTTGGAGACAGGCCAGCCCCTGCATGCTTTCGATTACGATAAACTAGCAGAGCGCCAGTTGGTCATCAGGCGCGCCCACCAAGGGGAGCAGATGGTTACCCTAGACGGGGTGGAGCGTACGCTAACTAACGAAGATTTAGTGATTGCCGATGGAGCAGAACCTGTCTGCATTGCAGGGATCATGGGTGGCGCCCATGTGGAAGTGACTTCCGAAACCAGGAATATTCTGCTGGAATCGGCTAATTTCAAGGCTGCTAGTGTTAGACGGACGGGGCGCAGACTAGGATTGCATAGTGAAGCTGCGGCCCGGTTTGAAAAGGGCCTTGATCCTGCGGGAACAACCTATGCGCTAGAGCGGGCATGCCAGTTGATGCAGGAACTGGCCGGGGCCAATGTTTTATCCGGGATGATCGATGTGAACAATGTCGACGATGTCCCAATGCGCATTTCTGTTCGGCCACAGATGGTGAACAAGGTTTTGGGCACAGACATCTCTCCGGAGGAAATGGCCGAAATGCTTGCAGGACTAGAGCTTGCGGTTGAATATGATGGGGAAAAGCTAATCGTGCTTGTCCCGAGCTTCCGGCGAGATCTGGGGATTGAAGCAGATATCATTGAGGAAGTGGCCCGGCTATATGGCTATGATCGGATTAAGGCGGAGCTACCAACTACCGAGACGATATTTGCCGGCCAGACCGTGCTCCTTTCGGGGCGAGATACGATCAGAGAGCTATTGATTGCCTCTGGGTTGCAGGAGGTTCTCAATTACAGTTTCATTAGTCCCGATGATCTGGCGAGGCTTGAAGCAAACACCCCGGTCTTTGAACGGGACCTATCGAAGGTGTTGACCATTGCCAACCCTTTGAGCGAAGGGCAGAGTATGATGCGCACAAGTCTTTTGCCGGGGTTAATCAATACCGCTGTGCGGAATCTATCCCGGCAGGCGGAAAACGTCCATTTATTCGAGTTAGGTCGGGTGTTCTGGCCGGTGGAGGGGAAGAATGGTCTACCTATTGAACGGGAGATGGGTGCCCTGCTTTTGACCGGGTTGCGACCTGGCATAAGCTGGGGTCATGATCCGCAGGATGTAGATTTCTATGACCTAAAAGGGATTGTGGAGCTTTTAGCGGATCGACTCGGTGCCCAGCAGTTAACCTTCATGCCCAGTGAGTGTCCCTATTTGCATCCTGGTAGACGGGGTACGATTCTAGTGGGCGGTGAAAGTATCGGTTATCTAGGACAACTGCATCCCAATTGTGCCGCAAGGTTTGGATTAGAGGAATCGACATACGTAGCGGAGTTTGATGTGGAAGCATTACTTACTAAGTGTGATGCTAAGCGGACTTATGTGGGTATTATTCGCTATCCATTTGTAAAGAGGGATATGGCCTTCCTTGTTCCAAAGGAGGTTCAATCCAACGCGGTGGTCGATGTGATCAAGGAAGTCGGCGGGAAACTTGTTAAGGACATTTGGCTATTTGATGTGTATACCGGAAAACAGGTCCCAACAGGGTACCGCAGTCTCGCATATACGGTGACGTATCAGGCAGAGGATCGCACCTTAGTGGATGAGGAGATCGTCCAGATCGAAAGCGAACTTGAAGAAAGACTGCAAGAGGAGCTAAAGGTAAGTCTACGCCGTTAAACGTCGGGCGGGGGGTGAAGGACGGTGGCAAAGGACCAAAGGGCCGTAGGAAGCGTTGAGCAAAAGCCTCTGGTGACCGAAAAAGTGGAGATCTACGGTGAAAGCTATGTAATAAGGGGAGCAGTACCCAAGGAGTATATTGCTGAGGTGGCCCGAGAGGTTGATGAAAGAATATCGGCATTACAGATGAAGTATAAGGGACTACCACTATATAAGGTGGCGGTACTAGTATCGTTGAATCTGGCCGGTGAGCTACATCAAGCCCGCAAGGATAATGAGGAGCTACTGAAGCTTTTGGAGGAAGCTCGATGAGCTGGTTTGATGTTTTGGTCCTAGCTTTTTTCCTAGTCATGGGCTATCGGGGTTTCCGTGATGGATTTGTTTTCCATCTCGGCAGGATCGGGGGACCTATGCTAGGTCTGTTCTTTGCCCTTAAGACCCACGAGTCGTGGGGCCAGGCCCTCTCAGCCCGCCTGAATGTCCCCTATGTGCTATTGGGTGCTTTTGTGTTTTTATTAGTCAGTGTTAGTATTACTGTGGTAGTGGGTCTGATGGGGCGATGGTTAAAGGACATCATGCAACAGGGCCGGTTTGGCACTTCCGATCGTATTGTGGGTGCTGGATTTGGCCTTTTGTGTGCCTTTGTGATTACTGGCAGTTTCATCACCTTCGTTTTTGGTTCGAAACTTAGTATTTTGACAAAACTAGGGGGAGTAGTGGAAACCTCCGGGATTACTTACCGGATCTTCACTTGGCTTCCTTTTATGTATGGAACTATTACAAGATTATTTGGGTGAGGGTGTTCATTTGGAAAGGAGTACCTATGTGGAAAACATACAGGTGGCATTGTTGCTCCAGGAAATGGCAACTTTGTTGGACCTAGCCGATGAAAACCCCTTTAAAACTAGAGCATACCGGCGGGCTGCCAAAAGCATTCAGAATTTACCACAAGATATTCGTTCATTGCACAGGCAAGACGCCCTAAGACAAATCCCCGGTGTAGGAGCCGCTATTGCCTCCAATATTGATGAATGGCTTAGAACCGGGACTATTTCGCAGTATGAGGAGCTAAAGGGTCGCTTTCCAGCGGGTCTACTGGAGGTATCCAGGGTCCCTGGGGTGGGAATCAAAACTGCCCGGCTTCTTCATCAAGAACTGGGGATTTCATCAATGAAGGATCTGGCGGAGGCCTTGGCCCAAGGGAAGCTTCAAGGAGTAGCGGGTCTTGGACCAAAGTCGGTGGAACGCCTCCAGCGGGGAATGGCCCGTTATGAGCAATACCAAGGTAAGATGCTCATCTCCACCGCCGTTCTGTTGGAAAGACACCTTGGAGATTTCTGTCGCTGCATACCACGAGTATGCCGGGTGGAAGCCACAGGGCAGCTGCGGCGAAGATGCCGCGTACTGGACCGGGTGGATCTGTTGGTGGTCAGTGAAGACTTTGCTGGCTTCCCTGGGGCGATCGCCAAGTATCCCTTACTAAAAGAGACTCCTCGCGCCAAGGATCATTGTCTAGAACTTGTGGTAGAGGGCCTAAGGGTCCATATATTTCTGGTTGCACCGGATATTTTTCCCCTACGGTGGTATTTGCTATCCGGTGCTGCATCCCATCTGCACAAAATGACAGAGGTAGCAGCTAAACACGGTATTTCCATTGGCCCCGAGGGGTTAACTGACGAGAGGGGCTCCCTTGCGGTTACCGATGAAGAGGACATCTACGCTAGTGTCGGGATGCAGTATATCCCTCCGGAAATGCGGGAGGACCAAGGAGAGGTGGAGTTGGCCCTAGAAGGGAAGCTGCCCACCCTCATTGAGCCAGAGGATCTAGCGGGGGATCTCCATGTCCATACAAATTACAGCGATGGGACCAGCAGCATTGTGGAAATGGCCCAAGGGGCTAAACGGGCGGGATTATCTTATGTGGCCCTTTGTGATCATTCCCAATCTCTGAAAATTGCCGGGGGACTTACCCCTGAGCGGATCAGGGAGCAACGGAAAGAGATTGAGCAGGTCAATCGGGAGTTAAATGACTTTACGGTCCTGGCCGGTATCGAGGTGGATATCCTGGAGGATGGGCAACTTGATCTGCCCGATTCTGTATTGAAGGAGCTTGATGTGGTGGTGGCCAGCATTCATCGGAGTTTCCACCTTGACCGGGAAACCATGACCCGTAGGATTATTGCCGCCATGGAAAACCCCCATGTGGACATCATCGGTCATTTAACCGGTAGGCTCCTTGGTAAGCGGGAGGGATATGGCGTGGATATTGAACGGATTATTGAGGCTGCTGTCCGCACCGGTACCGCCTTAGAGATCAACAGTCATCCCGAACGACTTGATGTGGATGAGACCTACGCCCGGCAAGCGGTAGAAAGGGGTGTCAAACTTGCGATTAACAGTGACGCCCATTCCCCCATTCAGTTCGGTTTTTTGACCTATGGTCTTTGGGTGGGGCGGCGAGCCTGGCTTACTCAAGAGGATGTAATCAATTGTTGGCCCTTGGGACGCCTGATGGATTATCTTGCTGGGGAGTGCTAAAATTGGAACGAAGATATTTGATGTCACTAGGCTTGCAGAGCTGTTCTTGGGATTAAGCTCGACGAGTAAATGTCAGGTTGGAGGTTATGAACAATGAAACTAGGTGAGTTATATCGGTTTGCGGTTACCGAGGGGATTGCTGTTGATCCCCGGGGTAAGGAGATTGTGGAACAACAGTTAAAACAGTCAGCCGAGGAATACAGCCAGATGAAGGACAAAGAAAAGGAATTCTTTGACCAGGAACGTTTGACCAATCCCTATGCCGATACCCGGATCCTCTATGGAGATGAGAATATTGAGGTCGGCTCGATCCTAGCCGGTATTGACATGGAAGTGGGTGAGGTGTTGCTCGCCGACCGGTTAAAGGAAAAGGGGCGGCGCATCGACCTGGTTCTATCCCATCATCCGGAGGGTACGGCCCTAGCTAGACTGTACCAAGTGATGCATATGCAAGAGGATCTAGCGGCTATGCTGGGTGTTCCCATTAACGTGGCCGAAGGTGTGCTGAAGGAGCGGATTAGCCAGGTGGAACGAGCTCTGCTACCAACCAACCATCAGCGGGCTCGGGATGCAGCCCGATTATTGGATATTCCACTGATGTGTATTCATACCCCAGCAGATAACCACGTGGCCAGTTATCTTCAGCAGAAGTTTGACGAAAACAGTCCTCGGATCTTGGGGGATGTCCTTGAACTCCTGTTGGAAGAGCCCGAGTATGCCCAGGCCAAAAGTGACGAAGCTGGCCTTAAGATAGTTGCCGGGGACAAAAAGGGGCGGGCAGGTAAGGTCTTTGTTGACATGACTGGAGGCACTGGCGGTTCAAAGGATATGTTCGAGAAATATGCCGTTGCCGGGGTGGGGACCATCGTCTGCATGCATATTGGGGAGAACAATCTGGAAGAGGCTAAAAAAGCACATATTAATGTTGTCATTGCCGGACACATGGCCAGCGATTCTCTGGGCATGAACTTGTTGTTGGACAAGCTTTCGGGTATGGAGATCATTGCTTGCTCAGGGTTTATTAGACACAGTCGCAGTAAGTAGCTGATCGCATGGAGGTTGCATAAATGGTGGAACTATTGGCACCCGCGGGGAGTTTTGATGCTTTACGGGCTGCCGTGGAAAATGGGGCAGACAGTGTTTACGTTGGTGGGACTGCCTTCAGTGCTCGGGCCTATGCAGCGAATTTTGATCAAAGGCAACTAGTGGAAGCCGTTGACTATTGTCACATCCGGGGGGTAAGGCTTTACGTTACGGTAAATACCATTGTAGCCGATCCGGAGCTAGAGGAGTTAGTAGACCATCTGCGCTTTCTCCACGAAATTGGTGTTGACGCACTGATTGTCCAGGATTTGGCGGTAGTGGAACTGGCCAAGGAATTCACCAGGATTCCTCTCCATGCTAGTACCCAGATGACGGTGCATAATCCCTCGGATCTTAGGGTCCTTGAGGAACTTGGCATTAGCCGGGTTGTCCTTGCTAGGGAACTTTCCTTGGAGGAGATATCCCTGCTGAGGGCCGCCAGCCCCATTGAGATTGAGATTTTTGCCCACGGTGCCCTTTGCGTTTCCTATTCAGGCCAGTGTCTTTTCAGTTCACTTCTGGGTGGGCGCAGTGGTAACCGAGGTAGATGTGCCCAACCCTGTCGGATGAGGTATTGTCTGAACTTACCCGGCAGTAAGGGTCTAGCCGGGTATCTGCTAAGCACCAAGGATTTATGTACTCTTGAACGTCTTGGCTCTATTGTGCAAAGCGGGGTAGCAGCCCTAAAGATTGAAGGGCGAATGAAGGCACCGGAATATGTGGCTATCGTCACCAAAGTATACCGGGAGGCACTGGACCGAGCCATTGGGGATCCTCTGGGCTTTGTAGCTAGGGAGGAAGAAAGAAACCAGTTGGAGGCCGCCTTTAGCAGAGGGTTTACTTTGGGCCATTTGTGGGGTAGTCGGGGTGAGCAGTTAGTTAACTATCATTACCCGGGCAATCGGGGTGTTTACCAAGGACAGGTAGTTAAGGTGAGTCAGGATCGGGTTTGGGTCAAGATAGATAAAAAACTCATAGAAAAGGAACAGGTTCAGTTTTGGGAAACGAATAATGGCCCTCGTAAGAGCACTGTCCTTGATCTGCGCCAAGGAAGTAGACCGGTTAAGACCGCTGACGCTGGGTCCATTGTTAATTGGCGGCATCGGGGTAGAGTAAGCATGGGCGATGAGGTATACAAGCGGGTCACCGACCCCCAAGCCATTGATACTTATACATCCCCCCGGTGTTGGCGCACTGTGCCGGTAAGAATCAAGGCAACGGCAATGGTCGGTCAACCCTTTACCTTGGAGCTTTGGGATGATGACGGGAACTATGTGAAACAAATAAGCCAGGGGGTGGGTCAACCTGCCCGTACCCAGCCACTGACCGAGGAGGTTGTTTCGGAAAAACTGCTGCAATTGGGTAATGTCCCCTTCCGGGCTGAGGAGTGTGAAGTGATTATTACCGGTGAAGTAATGGTGCCCTTAGGGGAGATAAAACGGGTGCGCAGGAAGGCCTTTGAGCTCTTGTCGGAGCTACGCACCAACCATTTTCGGCGACCGGCTATTGACTCAAGTTACCAAATCATTCATCCATCGGTCCGCCCGAAAGAAGGAACTAATCCCAAACTAGCGGTATATATCAATGAGAAGGAAGCCATTGTGCCCTTAAGTGAGGCGGGGGCGGATCTTATCTACTTCGGCGGGGAAAGATTCAAAGGTGGCCACAACCAGTGTCAAAGTGCGGTCTATCCCTTGGAGGAGTACGTTGCCGCAAGGGATCTAGCTAAGAAGCAGGAAATAGAGCTTTTGTGGGCTTTTCCTCGAATCACCCAGCGCAGAGAGCTGGCGGAGATTGTGCGGATTGTCGAAGCAGCCGAGGACGATCTGCCCCAGGGATTTCTAGTTGGTAACCTTGGTACTCTCTATGCACTAAGAGGCAAGGGTCCCCTTGGGGCAGACTTCTCGTTTAACGTTTATAACCGCATCGCACTGAAGCGGATGGGTGATCTAGGATGTGCAAGGGTGTGCTTGTCTGTGGAGTTGACCCTCTCTCAGATTAGTACCATTGCCACTGGGGCTACTCCCACCGAGGTCATTGTCCACGGACGATTGCCATTGATGGTTTCTGAGTATTGTCCAGGTCAGCTTCTTGGTTGTCAGCATTGTCTGGGGGACGGGAGAGGGGCTTTAGTAGATCGGATGAATTTTACTTTTCCGATTCGTACCGATGGCTCTTGCCGCATGCATTTGTTCAATTCCAAGGAACTTGCGGCCCTTAGAACTATACCTACACTTAAACGGGTGGGAGTTTCAGTGATTCGCCTAGATCTGCGATTGCATCAGTTGCCCGAGGCTATTACCATTGTCCGCCTGTACCGGGAGGCCTTGTCTGCTGACGATGAGGGCTTAGCCAGTATTGAGGGGGAGCTTCTAGATATGCTAAGAGGGGACTATACTCTAGGACATTTTTACCGGGGAGTCTGATTTGGCTGGGTCGAATGGCCCAATCTCGGGTGATTGATCTTTTCCGGTTTCCGCTTTAAGATATACTAAGATGTCAACTGGACTGCAAATGGGAAGGGAACACAGGTGTACGAGCATACTTTAAAAGTACTTGAATTTGCTAAGGTTCAGAATGCCTTAGCAGGACATTGTCTTTCTTCATTGGGTCAGGATCTTTGTGAGGAATTGCGACCCTTAAGTGATAAAGAACAAATAAGGTCGCTGCTTGCAGAGACCGAGGCGGCTATTCGTCTGAGTAGGGAACAGGGTGGATCTATTCCTTTGCGGGGATTGAAAGACATCCGTGAACCCCTGCGGCGTGCTAAGGTGGGCGCAATGTTATCCCCTGAGGAACTGGCCGATATCCAATCAGATCTTCAGGTTATGCGGCTAATGCGACGTTTTCTGCTCAAAGTAGGGGAGGAGGATACCGAGCTTTGGTGTCTTTGTCAGTGGGCTGAGCAGATTACTCCCAATGCCAGGCTGGAGGAGCGGATTGGCCAGTGTATCGACGAGAACTGCAAGATCAAGGATAGTGCCAGTTCTGCACTAAGAACCATTAGACGGCAGATCCAGACTACCCAAAACCAAGTCAAATCCCGTCTGCAGGAGATTGTCCATTCGGGACGATACCAGAAAATGCTACAAGATGGCATTGTGACAATGCGGGCCGGAAGATATGTTGTGCCGGTGAAACAGGAATACAAGGACGCGTTGCCGGGAATAATCCATGATTTGTCCAGTAGCGGTGCCACAGTTTTCATAGAGCCGGAGGTAGTTGTTAGGCTGAACAATGAACTGCGGCGCTTAATCAACGCGGAGGAGGCCGAGGTTAAGCGGATTCTTCGGGAGCTGAGCAATGAGGTGGGCTACTTTGCAGAAGAAGCCATGGTTTCTTTAGAGGCCCTAGGACATTTAGATTTTACCTTCGCAAAGGCTCGTTACAGCGCTTTGCTCGATGCATCTTGCCCGGAGATTGTGGATGATTACCGCGTAGAGATCCGGGGAGCTCGGCATCCCCTTCTGGGTAAGGATGTCGTGGCCAATGATCTCTACTTAGGAGAGGGTTATCGGGCGTTGGTGATCACCGGGCCTAATACCGGTGGGAAAACCGTAGTGCTGAAGACTTTTGGGCTGCTCTGCCTGATGGTTCAGTGTGGGCTGCCCATACCTGCGGATCCTGGAAGTGTGGTACCTGTATTCGAGCACATCTTTGCCGATATTGGTGACGAACAGAGCATTGAGCAGAGTCTGTCGACGTTTTCAGGACATATGAGGAATATCATCAAGATATTGGACCAGGTCACACCGGGCTCATTGGTCCTGCTCGATGAACTTGGGGCGGGAACCGATCCTGATGAAGGTTCTGCATTGGCCATGGCCATCTTGGAGCATTTGGTGGAGAAATGCTTAGTGGTGGCGACTACCCATTACAGTCAGTTAAAGGGTTTTGCCTTCCACCATTCCCTCATGGAAAATGCCTGTGTGGAGTTTGATACGCAGACCTTAAAGCCAACCTATCGACTAATGATTGGTCTGCCGGGGAAGAGCAATGCTTTTCAGATTGCCTTGGGCCTTGGATTAGAACAGGAGATTCATCAAAAGGCCCTTCGGTTCCGCTCCGAGGAGGACTTTGCCTTAGATGAGCTAATTGAGAGTATTCAACTTCGGGAAAGACAGGCGCGTTCTAGTGCGATGCAGGCCGAGTTAGAGGAAAAATCCTATGCAAAACTACGGCAGGAATACGATGAGCGACTAAGGCAACTAAACAGTGAGAAGAACCAGATTATTCGTAATGCCGAGCGGGAAGCAAAACAAATGATCCGTCAAACCCGTCAGGAATTTGAGGATCTCCTTGGTAGGATGCGCAAAGTAAAGGATAAAGAGGAACTAGAGGATGTTGCCCTGCAAGTTCGAATGCAACTGGAGGAAAAAGAGAAGGAGCTTGAGGAGCGCGAAGGGCAACAGAAGAAAAAAGTGCCCCACGATCCCCTCTGGCAAGAGAATCTGCGGTGTGGGGATTCTGTTTTTATCAGAAGTCTACAGCAACAGGGTACCCTCCTGGAGGCTCCTAAACAGGGGCAAGTGCAGGTGCAGGTGGGTATCATGAAGGTGGTTGTAGACAGTAATGATCTGGCACCAGCCCAGGAAAACAGTGAAGAGACGAGCGGTTTAACCCGTACAAAGTCAGGGATGGGTAAATTAGTACGGAGCAAAAGTAGCACCATATCCCAGGAAGTCCATCTCCGGGGGATGACCGTCGATGAGGCTATTTATGCTTTGGATAAGTACCTCGACGATGTGATGTTAGCGGGGCTTTCACCAGTACGGATAGTCCATGGTAAAGGGGCGGGGATCCTACGCAAGGCCATTGGAGACTATCTGCGGACCCATGCCGGGGTCAAGGATTATCATATTGCACCACCAGCCGAAGGAGGCTTTGGTGTGACGGTAGTTCATCTGCAGTAGTATACACCGCGGGATGTTACAGATTAGCCTGTTGGATGTCGGGTATTCGAGAGGGTCTTCCTGTTAGATCTTGGCCATAAGCGCGGGAAGCCTTGGATGTCAACGCAGAAGAGATTTGCAGAGCCTTTTGCTAGGTACTGATCCTAGCAAAAGGCTTTTTCATCTTTTTAATTGCCGCGCCTGAACAGTTCATTGAAGAACTCTTCCCAAGGAGAACGTTTCTTCGGTGCTTCTTCTTCGCTTGGTTCTACCGTTGGTTCCTCCGGCGTTTCCGGTTGTGCAGGCCAGGTATATCTGGGTGAGTAGCTAGTTGGTTCAGTACCCGCAATGAACTTCTCAACACTTGTCTCTGTGCTAGGAATGCCAGAGTGGGCTAGGAGCCCAGTCTTGATATCGATGGTCTTTTCGACTACTCCTGGTGGCTTTCGAAAATCTGTAACGGGAGTGTTCTTCGTAACTAGTGACATAAACTCCCCCCAGATTTCGGTGGTCTTCCAGCTGCCATAGTTTACCCCATTGTAAGTCATCTTTTTCGGGATGTCTTCGCCTAGCCACACTGCCACTGAAAGTTCCGGCGTGTAGCCGATAAACCAGGCATCTCGGTTATTGACAGTGGTACCGGTTTTGCCAGCGGCAGGCCTACCGATGTTCCCACGTCTACCTGTCCCACGGGAGATGACGCCCCTGAGCATGTCGGTCATTAGATAGCTTACTTGTTCGCTCAAAACCGGTTTACGTTTGGGCGTAAACTCATCGGTACCGTTCGGGCCGACAACTTTTACGATGGATATGGGTTCCACCCACACGCCTTGATTAGCCAAAATCCCGTAGGCACTAGCCATTTCCATGGTGGTAGTACCGTAAGTAAGACCACCTAGGGCAAAGGCGAGGGTCTTATCTGTGAGCTCACCTTGCTTGTCCACAAGGGTGGTAATCCCCATTCTCTTAGCCACTTCATAGGCAGCTGTTGGACCAATCTCATCCAAAACCTGTACGGCTACGGAGTTAACCGATTCCTCTATGGCTTTCCTTAAGGTGATCGGACCGAAGTACTCGTTGTTATAGTTTCGCGGCTCATAGATTTCGCCGGTGGGTAGTGTAAACTGCATAGGACGGTCGTCATATACAGTTGCTGGTGTATAACCCATTTCCAAGGCAGCAATGTATACGAAGGGCTTCATCGCGGATCCTGGCTGCCTTGGTGATTGGACTGCCCGATTGAGTTTATCGGTACCTCGACCGCCAACCATAGCCTTGATATAACCGGTTCTTGGGTCGATGGCCACCAAAGCTCCCTGGGGTTGCATTAGTCCATTTTCGTCTTCCTTTCCTTCGGGAAGGCTGTTTAGTATTACTTCCTCGGCAATGGTCTGCATTTCTAAATCCAACGTGGTATAGACCCGAAGGCCCCCAGCGTAGACTAAATCTACACCATAAATACTGATCAGTTGGTCACGAACGTAATTAATGAAGTACTCGGTCTTAAGAGGAGACTTGTCCTCTTTCTCTACAAGAATAACCGGTTCTTTGATTGCTTCTTCTGCTTGCTGAGCAGTAATGTACCCAAAACGATGCATCTGGGAAAGGACCAAGTTACGTCGGCTTACTGCCCCTTCCATGTTGATGCGAGGGTTAAGGGAGTTAGGTCGATTGACAATCGCGGCTAGCAAAGCACCTTCGGCTAGGGTCAGGTCCTCTACACTTTTGCCAAAATAGCTTTGAGACGCAGCTTCGATTCCCCATGCTGCATCGCCGAAAAGAATAATGTTCAAGTACGCTTCCAGAATCTCCGGTTTACTATACTTACGTTCAATCTGAATAGCCCACAGGATCTCCTGAAGTTTTCGAGATACCTGTTTTTTATTGTGTAAGAAGGCGTTTCTGGCCAACTGCTGCGTAATACTACTGAAGCCCTGTGCGAACCGCTTCTCCCGTATATTCACCAGGATTGATCGGCCAACGGCAACAAAATCAATACCGTTGTGCTGGTAGAAATTGTGATCCTCAATAGCAACAAAAGCATTTTGCACGTGTGTTGGAATCTGTTCAATCGGTACAAAGACACGATTCTGTCGGTACAAATGCCCAATGGTCTTGCCATTGATGTCGTAGATGTATGTAGTGAATTCGGGGTTGAAGTTGACCTCATCTAACGAAGGAGCATTTTCAAGAAAACCGACAAACAACCCAACACCCGTGCCAGCTACAGTGCACAGTAATATAACCAGGATTAGAGCCCAAAAGCGACGCAGACGCGAACTGCGTGCCATATATGCATCCCCCCTACTACTTAAGTAGGAACTCTTTCCGAAGACCGACTGTATTACAAAAGTAATTATAGCATAGTACTAAGCCACATGCACTTCTTTGTGGTTGTTGGTATGCGTCATCGATTCACGCGCACTGCAATTCTCATCGGGCCAACAGGTACCCGATATACTACCTTCATCGGATCTACGGATTAGCTTCGACATACCCCCTGATCATGTCCTGCCTAATGGAAAATATTGTCCGTCTCTCTGAAGTATTATGCCATGCACTGTCTTCTCGGCCAACTATATTAATGGGTTGGTACAACATTATCAATCGATTCTTATTCTGGACTATTCGATTGCAGACATGTTGACAGATAAGTTGTCATGGAGCTGTAGTTGTCTGGGTTGATGCAAACTAGGTGTGCGCGGAACAATTTTGTGCCTGGACTTGATTGTGACGACTTATCTCCTCCGGAAGGTCTTGTTGCTAGTTGGTTCAACACCTCGGCAGGATCATAAGTGAGCGATTAGTGATCGCGTTGTGTTGTTATTGCAGGGTGGTTATGCTATAATGTCACAAACGAAAACACTAAAGGCAATGACAAGGATGAGAAACAGTGATTCAGTAGCAGAGAGTTGGCGGTTGGTGCAAGCCAATCTGAACCTGTGGACGTACACCTTCGAGCTGTCTGGGTGAATAAAGTAGCCTAGTCCGCGCTTTCGGCGTTAATGAAAGTTCAATGAGCGGATCCTGTTTGCGATCAAGTAGGGTGGTACCGCGGGAGCCTTCCCGTCCCTTTGGGGACTATGGGTAAGGCTTTTTTTATTTCATGTTGAGGTGATGAAAGTGGATTGTCAGGATGTTTTGACGCAAGTGCAAAGAGGCGTTGTGGACACCTTTCCTGAAGGAGAACTTGCTAAAAAACTGGAGAAGTCCCGCAAGGAAGGAAGGCCGCTAAAGGTGAAGCTTGGCGTGGATCCTACGGGAACGGATTTGCATCTGGGCCATATTGTGCCCCTTCTCAAACTGAAACAGTTTCAGGATCTAGGTCATCAGGCTATTCTAATTATAGGGGACTACACAGCTACGGTGGGAGATCCATCGGGACGCAATAAGGCCAGGCCACAGCTTACCCACGAGCAGGTAATGGCCAACTGCAAAACCTATACGGAGCAAGTATTCAAGATCATCGATCGGGAACGTACCCAGGTGGTCTACAATGGTACTTGGTTTAGTAAGATGGGTTTCTCTGATGTGATTAATCTTCTTTCCAACATGACTCTAGCCCGAATGCTAGAGCGAGAGGATTTTGCCCATAGGTTTCAGAATCAGCTGCCCATAAGTCTCCATGAGCTAGCTTATCCCCTGATGCAAGGTTATGACTCGGCGATGATTCAGGCGGATATCGAGCTTGGTGGAACAGACCAAAAGTTCAATATTCTCGTGGGCAGGGAGCTCCAAAAGGATCTCGGTCAAGAACCCCAGGTGGGTTTGTGTGTCCCTATTTTGTTGGGTACCGATGGCAAGGAAAAGATGAGTAAGTCCCTTGGAAACTATATTGCCTTGGATGATCCTCCTGAAGAGAAGTTCGGTAAGATTATGTCGATTCCCGATGAGTTAATGCCAATGTACTTCGAATTACTCACCGATGTTCCCTTGGATGAGCTGGACAGAATGCAGCAGGAAGTCCAAGCAGGTACCTTGCATCCAGCTAAGCTGAAAAGACGACTCGCCAGGGATATAGTTGCTCGTTTCGACGGGGAAGATGCGGCTGTTTCGGCGGAACAACACTTTGATTTGGTGTTTGTTGATAAGGATGTACCCGATGATGTAATGGAGATCAGTTTCTCCCGGGCCCAATTGGAAGATAACCGGATCTGGATTATCAAGCTGATTACTGAAGCTGGTTTTGCAGGGACAAACAGTGAAGCAAGAAGACTTGTGTCCCAGAATGCAGTCCGAATAGATGATGAGCCAATTACAAATCCGGACTTGGATTGGGAGGTTCAAGATGGTGCTTTGCTCAAGGTGGGGAAGCGCAGTTTCGCTCGGATTTGCTTAGTGGACTGATGGGATAAGTGTTGCCGGGCTTGAGATAGAAGCTTTGGTTTTTCAAAAATGACCCTTGACACTCCTAATTGGATATGCTAAACTACGTATCGTCGGTGATGAACAGCACTCACCGCCACAGTTCTTTGACAACTGAACAGTATATGAAAAGCGAGAAGCCTTGAGATTTAAATTAAGCTAAGGATTTAGCTCAAAGTAGATCCTAGGGTGCTTCGGCACTTTAGATAAATTTAACGGAGAGTTTGATCCTGGCTCAGGACGAACGCTG
>JALNWK010000052.1 GCA_023230925.1 Limnochordia bacterium | reverse complement strand
GCTTGCGCTACGTTCCATGTTCTTCCTTCGACTTCCTTCGGACCCCACCGTTACCAGTGGCGCCCTTGCCTACGGATTGTCTTCCCGCTAGTTAGGCGACAGGGTTTCTTTCAACCCTTCGGCTCAGCAGACATGCTGGGCACACGAGCAAGTAGCCAAACGATGACTACCGTGAAAACAGCTCTTGACATTACCCATAGTTCTGCTAAAATGAATGAGTACTCATTCATTGGGAAGGGTTAGTGACTATCATGGAGGATAAGAAGAAGGTCATTCTAAAGGCGGCCACTTGCTTAATTGCGGAAAAGGGTTTTCATGAAACGACAACTTCAAACATTGCCAAGGAAGCGCAGGTCGCGGTGGGTACAATCTATAACTATTTCTCCACCAAAGAAGACATCCTCGGTCAGATATTCGCTCTAGCATATACGAGGCGGGCCCAGACCCTCGAAGAGGTGACCCTATCTAAAATGAGTCTACAGGCGAAACTCGAAAAGTTCTTGCGCATCCACTTTCAGGATGTACTGGAGAACCCCAACTTAGCCCGTTTACTCATGCAGGAGATGACCACATCGGTAAAAGAGGAACTGGCTCCGGTACGAAACTACCGATCTGATCTAGCAGAGCAGTTGTCCAGAATGTTTCTATCATGCCCAAACCCCATTGACGATCCATTCCTGGCTGGTAGCCTAGCCCTTGGGAGTATCCATGCGGTCACATTTCAGTTGGTCCACACACAAGAAGAATGGGAGGTGGAAGATGTCGTAAAGAAGGTTAGCTCCTTCATTTTGACTGGTTTGATGGGATAGGTGTTTTTTTGGTTCTTAATGAATGAGTGCTCACTCATTGGAGGATGGTTAGCTTGAATACCATAATATTAATCGGGATCGCCCTAGTAGCCCTTTTGATCTCTGCGTGGAAGGATAAGAAGAAAACTAAACAGAGTCTTAAGATGGCCAAGGGCTTGTTTTTCAAGACCGGTATCGAAATTGTGGGGATACTAGCCCTAATTGGCCTGTTCCTTGCTTGGGTGCCTCCCCACATTATCACCAAAATTCTTGGCAGTGGCAGCGTTGCTCTTAGTGGTTTGCTTGGCGCAATCATTGGTTCGGTGACAATCCTGCCCGCCTTTGTAGCCTTTCCCCTGGCAGCTTCACTGTATCAGCGGGGGGCATATCTCATTGCCATTGCCGCCTTCTTGACTACCTTAACCATGGTCGGGTTTGCCACCCTGCCTATTGAAACTAAGCATTTTGGAAAGAAGTTCGCCTACATTCGTAATGGCCTAAGCTTTGGTCTTGCCTTGCTTATTGCCTTAGGGATGGTGATTATCCTGTGAAACACTTGATCAACTCACTGAAAAAGCAGCGTCTCTTGGTTATTGCCGCTCTTGCGTATTTAGTCACCGCCGCCATCAATCGAGAGGTCTTCATCCAAGGGCTCTTCACTACTAAGGACTATCTGATTGAGATGCTTGAGGTCATGCCAGCGGTATTTGTGTTAACAGGCCTGTTCAATTTCTGGATTCCCAAGGAAGCCGTTATGAAGACCTTTGGCTCTAGTTCTGGGTTCCGGGGTAGACTTGCTTCGGTCCTACTGGGTTCTGTATCCGCAGGACCCATCTACGCTGCCTTCCCCATTACCCAGGCACTGCTCAAGAAGGGAGCAAGTGTCGAGAACGTCGTCATTGTCATTAGTGCTTGGGCGGTAGTCAAGGTTCCCATGATCCTGGTAGAAACCAAGTTCCTTGGTCTAAGGTTTGCCCTCACCCGCTATGGTTTTACCGTCCCCGGCATACTTCTGCTTGGATGGGTCTGTGGAAAACTAATTGATCGTAAGGAGATTCCCGCCCTCGCCGCAGAGACCAGCTCCCGGGAATAGAATAATGGCAATCCCCAAGAGGCGATTGCCTCTTGGGGTCGGCACAAGCTTCGACGTATAAGAAGCCAGCATGTTCTCCATCATAATAGTAGTAAAGACTAAGGAGATAGCAAGATTGAACCAACTCATCGGCGAAACCAGTCCCTATTTGAAGCAACATGCTGAGCACCCCGTCCATTGGCATCCTTGGGGAGCTGAGGCCTTTGAAAAGGCAAGAACACAGAACAGACCAATTCTTCTAAGCATCGGTTATTCCGCGTGCCATTGGTGCCATGTCATGGCCAGGGAGTCCTTCACCGATGAAGAAGTCGCCAGGATCATGAACGAGAACTTCGTGAATATCAAAGTGGATCGGGAAGAACGGCCCGATGTAGATCAGATCTACCAACAGGCCTGCCAAGCTTTCACAGGCCAAGGCGGTTGGCCTTTGACCGCTTTCTTAACACCAAATCTTGAGCCTTTTTTCGTCGGTACCTACTTCCCGCCAAAGCCCCGTTACGGCTTGATTGGCTTTGCTGATCTTCTACTTGAAATCGCCAGAATCTATCGGGAGGGCCCACAGCAAGTTCAGCATACAGTAGAAAGCTTGAAGGAAGTACTGACAGCTAGATCAATTGAGGACAAACTGAGCCAAAAACCACCTGCTTCTAGCGACATCAGTGACGCAGCTTCACGATTAATCAGTATCTATGATGAAGTCTACGGTGGATTTGGCCAGGCGCCGAAGTTCCCCACCGTCAACATCCTGGAACTTTTCCTAAGCCTTGGTCCCAGATTTTCCTCCATGGCCCTACACACCCTGCGGGAAATGGCCAAAGGGGGCATCTATGATCAGGTGGGGGGAGGGTTTCACCGCTATGCCACCGACAGGAAATGGCTAGTACCCCATTTTGAGAAGATGCTCTACGATAATGCACTTTTACCCATGGTCTATGTCCATGCTTATCAGTTGTCCCGGGAATCACTTTTCGCACGAGTCACCTGCCACACCCTAGACTGGCTTCTAAAGGAGATGAAGAACCCCGATGGAGGCTTCTATACCTCAATGGATGCCGACAGCGAAGGCGTGGAAGGAAAATACTATGTGTGGAGATATGAGGAGATCAACAAAGCTTTTTCTCCTAATGACGCCAGATTACTGTGCTTACACTACGGTATTTCCGAAAGGGGCAACTTCTCTGATGGGCAGAACATATTACACAGAGCAATGGAGCCCGAAGGCTTATCTAGGGAGCTGCACCTTGAACCGGCTTTCATAGCTCAAAGACTGACATGCCTGCGTCAACAACTGCTCCGCCAAAGAGACCAAAGGCCAAGAGCCTTTCAGGATAAGAAGATAATCACCGCATGGAACGGGTTGGCCATAGCCGCCCTAGCTAACGCAGGCCGAGTACTTGATCGCCACGACTACATTGCTGCAGCCCAAAACACCTATGCCTTCATCAAGAGCAAGCTCTTTGTTCAAAAACAACTCCATCGAAGTTACCTTGGCCGCCTAAGCCCTATCCCTGGTTTTCTTGATGACTATGCCTATCTTGTCTTTGGACTATTTGAGCTGTATCAAGCGACATTCCAAGATGAGTTCTTGGAGGATGCCATCGGGCTTACCCAACTAAGTTTGGATCTTTTTTGGGATGAGGCCACCGGCCAGCTTTATAGCACCGCCCCTTCGGAGCATCTATTCCATAGACCCATCACACCCTGGGATGAATCCCTTCCTTCGCCCCTAGGGATCACCGCGCTAAACATGCTCCGCTTAGGAATCATAAACCCCGTTCTGGCAGAGAAGGCACAGATCCTGATTACTACCCACAAAGCAGCTATGTTAAGAGACCCCTTTAGTCATGCAACCCTGTTACTCGTGGGCCACCTCTGGAGTCGGGGGATCAAAGAGGTCAGACTCATTGGCCAGGCCACAGATCCTACGTTGCAGAATATGCTAAACAGCCTTAAGCAGAGCTTTTCACCGGATCTTTTCGTGCTGTTGCAGATGGGTCAATCCCATCTTCCTCTATGGGAAGAAGTGGCATCTACACCGCAACCAACGGCATATATATGTCACGGTTTTACTTGCAGCCCACCGGTTACCGACGTTGAGGCCCTAATGCAAGAAGTACATGGCTTGGAATAATCATCTACCTTGCCTGCCGAGACTCTGCTAAGCTACGCCAGGACTCACCACTTTGGACATGGAACTCTCTTGGATCCACCAAAGGACTGGTAACACGGGTTTTGGCAATGTGAGGTAGACCCAAAAGAAGGTCCTCGGCCCGTCTTAAATCAGTTGCATCCAAGAGAGCGTCGACTTCAATCATCCGTTGGCGCCCATCCACGCTGATAGAATTGATGCGATCCGCATCAAGACCTAGCTTCTGCCAAAGCAGCATCTTCGCCGTGGCTTGGCTGGTAAACTGCCATGCCCTACCTGCTAGCAGCACTAGAAAAAGAGAGTGAACGATCTGAAGATACAGGTTTAAGGCAGGACCGGAAAAGATAAACAACCATACTCCTTGGGTTAGTAGGCCCGGAACCTCCATCAGAGTGGCAAAAAGATAGTAAATGAGGTACCCACTCAATGTGGCCACTAATCCTTCTGTAGTAAACGAAAGGCCAAACAGTCTAGGGTATTTCTTCGTAAGCAGGGTCCGTCTCCGCAACACAGCAAACAGAATACCAACACCACCGAAGATAACCAGACCTGGCCAGAGTCTTTGAAAGTAACTGGCGATCCCCTCCATATTAACCATGAAGATTCGGGAGATGATGTCAGTACTACGCTTCTGTACCAGATCCACACAGGCCACAAAGATTGCATAAACTAGAAGAAGCAACGGTGGAATGCAAAAAAGACTCAAGCCCGCTCCAAATCCAGCAAGGATAACAAGGTTTCTGGGTAGGAAAGCGGCCAACCCATCCCAACATGCCCAGGTCACATCACGTATATATGGCATTATCCGTCTCATATCCCTACGCCTTCCCTCTGTTTTCTTAAGTCCCCTCTAGCTATAGACTACTATCCGACCGCATTCAGGACACTTGTCATCTTCAAGGATGCTACTAATCCGGTAGCCCTCCCTGGTGATAACAAGTCTACCACACTCGGGGCAGTAGGTGCCTGATCCATCTGCAACGTTACCTAGATAAACATATTCCAGCACCCTTTCCGCAAGTTCCTTTGCCTTCCACAGTGTCTCCACAGGTGTAGGGGATAGGCTCAATCTGAACTCAGGGAAATACCGGGTAAAGTGAACCGGTGTCTCTTGACCAAGGTTATCTGCGACCCAGTAAGAGAATTTCGTGATCTCATCTGCATCATCGTTAAGATCGGGGATAATCAGGTAGGTGATCTCCAAATGACACTGTTCCTTGATTACGATGGCACTATCTAATACAGCAGATAGCATGCCCCCACAATACTTCCGGTAGAAATCGGGGGAAAAGGACTTGATGTCCAGATTAACCCCATCTATACATTGAAGCAATCGCTGCAGCGGTTTCTTGTTCACAAATCCGTTTGTAATCAATATGTTGTTCAAATTGGCGTTTTTCGCCAGCATTGCGGTATCATAGACGAAATCATACCAAATCATCGGCTCTGAATATGTAAAGGCCAAGCCCAGACAATCGCTTAAGCCCTCAGCCATAACAACAATCTCTTCGGGATCATAGTATTTTGTGGTTGTCTCTCTTTGGGAGATCTCCCAGTTTTGGCAGAATGAACAGCGGAAATTGCAGCCAGTGGTCCCTAAGGATAGAATCTGGCCACCAGGATGGAAATGGTACAAAGGCTTCTTCTCGATCGGATCCAGGGCCAAAGCTGCCACCTGTCCGTAATTAGAGGAGATCAGTCGACCCTGGTTGTTCTGCCGCCCCACGCAACGTCCCCTCTCCCCTGGATGCAGTAGACAATAGTGGGGACACAGCATACAACGAACAGAGTCTTCGCTTCGCCTTTGGTACCTACTCACCTTATCCATGGGATTCTCCTTACTAGGAATACCTATCCACCTGGAACCTGGATAGTCGGTAATCTGCGTTCTCCGGAATCCCCGCCTTTTGCCTAGCAATCTCAACTTGCTTCTCTGGGCGATCTATCCCGGGTAGATCAGGTAATAACACGCCCTTCCGCGTACCAAAACTGATAATTACTCCGTATTCCTTAGGGTCTAACATGGCCACACTGTTAATCTCTTCGGGTGTACTTAACACATCCACCGCATAGTGCAGATCCTCCAGTTCAGTTACCTTAACTGGTAAGAATCGGGGATCCCGGGTTGCAGCACTGATTGCATTGGCGATGACCTCTTCTTCTACAGAAGGCTTAGTCGGTTCAATCGTCCCCATACAGCCCCGCAGGCTGCCATTCCTGTGTAATGAAACAAAAGCCGCGGCAGGAGTAGTAAAGACTCCCTTGGGCGGAACCACCCGTCCTTCCCTCACGTAGGTGTTTACAGCATGTTTGGCTATTTCAACTAGAGGATGAGCCACCTTACGGTCCTCCTTCCAGGAGAAAATCCACAACACCATACCCCACCCCAAAGGGCCCTTCATATGACAAGACCTCGGTTCTTTGCAGACCACCCCTAATGCAGGATAACACTACACCTAGAGGACCGAGTCCACACTGACCCGCATTTTCAATGAACTCAAAGGGCAGATTGAAAAGGCCTTCGACATCACATTTTTCTAGTAATTCGAGCAATAACCGATCAAATCTCGCTCCATCGGGATGATACCCCGCCGGACCATCCGCGGTTAGGCGGTGGGACAGGTCCCCACTCGCGATCAAGCCATAGTTGCCGCCTTGCCTTTGGATCGTACTTGCAATAATCTCTCCAAACTGCCATGCATCTTGGGGAGAGGGAAACCCTACTCCTAGACTTACTACCTTTGGAGCAATCCCCTGACACAGAAAATATAGGGGAACCAAGCTAGCATAATCCAAAGCACCATAGACTTTATGCAAAGGAAAGGAGGCCAAGCCAGCCGTAGAGCACAGGGCTTGATTGAAGACTTGATTCGCTGCAAACTTAAGCTTCATCTCGGGATGATCGAAGTCGCCAAAATCCCCGATAAGTTGCTTCTCATCTAGCACTGCAGGGCCTGGGTTGATGTGGGGGCTTAGAACAATGAGCGTTTCTGGCCTCTTGACCTCAAGCCTATTCCGCAAGGCCTCCAACGCCTCCACCGTGTTTTGGACTTGTCTGGTTCGTATGCCCCCGATCCTGTCGATCAGTACAGCAGCATGGGGGCTTAGAGCTGCAAACACAATCCGGCCCATGGAATCCCTCCAGTGTTAGCCTGTTAGCGTAAACTTCCTCACAGATGCATCTATCCGTTTAATGTTAGCACCAATCCCTGCCAGTTTCCTCTCGAGGTGACCATAGCCCCGGTCAATGTGGTTTACACCATCGACTAGTGATTCTCCTTGCGCAGCTAAGGCCGCCAGGATCAACGCTGCACCCATCCGCAGATCTGCAGCCTTTACCGGCGCTCCAAGCAGCGCGGTGACCCCATTGACAACTGCGGTCTGTCCATCGGTCTTGATATCTCCCCCAAGACGTCTTAGCTCATCTATATGCCCAAAACGGTCTTCAAAGACCCGCTCATTAACAATGCCTGTCCCCTCACAAAGCATAAGTAAAGCGGTCAACTGGGGCTGTAAATCTGTAGGAAAACCGGGATAGGGCATGGTCTTCACCTGGACCGAACGCAGTCTACCCGTGCACCAACAGGTAATCTCCTCTTCACCGACTTCAAACATAGCGCCGGTTTCCTCAAGCTTGGCCACAACCGCCTCCAAGTGCTTCGGGATGACATTACAAACGGTAACTCTGCCTCCAGTAATTAGCCCGGCTAAAAGATAAGTGCCTGCCTCGATCCGATCAGGAATTACCGTATGCCTAACACCACCTAGTTTCTCGGCCCCTTCGATCCGTAGCACATCGGTTCCGGCCCCACGCACCCGGGCGCCAATGGCGGTTAAAAAGTTGGCCAAGTCCACAATCTCCGGTTCCTTGGCAGCGTTTTGAATCACCGTAGTTCCTTCCGCAAGGCTGGCTGCCATCATTAAGTTTTCTGTGGCACCAACGCTGGGAAAGTCAAGGTAGATCTCGCACCCCTGCAATTTGCTAGCCTTACCTACAAGATACCCGTGTTCCACAGATATTTCGGCCCCTAAGGCCCGTAAACCCTTAATGTGTAGATCCAGACTGCGGGATCCAATATCACAGCCTCCGGGCATCGCCACTTTGGCCTCCTTAAATCGGGCCAGTAAAGGTCCAAGAAAAAGGCTTGATGCCCGCAGTTTTCTAGCTAAATCATAGGGTACCACCGGCTCATAAATGCTCGCCGAGTTAACCAAAACTTCATCGTCTTGTTTCTCTATTCTAGCACCCAATTGGGTGAGAATCCCAAGTAGGGTGTCAACATCGGTTATTTCAGGTACGTTATCTAGTATACAGGTTTCGGAAGTAAGCAAACAGGCAGGTAAAAGCACCGAAGCGGAGTTCTTTGCACCGCTGATCATTACTTCTCCTTCTAGTGGTATACCGCCCACAATCCGCAGCAAAGCCATAGGCAAATCTCCTTAGCTCTTAATCTTAGCTGTTAATCTGGATAAAAGTATATTCTATAAAGCAACATAGATTCCCTGCTCTAGGATGTTTTCACTGCCTTAAGTACGACGTATCCGGCCTTCTTCTTGACTATCTGGCAGTTGCCAAATAGTGTATGAACATACTCAGTCATACTCGCCGCGCCTTGCTTCTTACGAACAACCAACCATAAAGAGCCTCGGGCGTACAGGCGTTCAAAGGACTGGGAGATGAGCGGATAGACCACTCGCTTTCCCGCCCGAATCGGCGGATTACAGAGAATCATATCAAACCGTAGCTGATCTATACTGGCAAATCCGTCACTGGCAAAGGCCGTAGCATTTTCTAGGGAATTTATGTCAATGTTTTTCTGACACAGTTCCACAGCCCTTTGATTTACATCCACCAGATACACCAAAGCCTTTGGGGAAAGCCTTGCAGCCACAATCCCAATAGGTCCGTAACCGCATCCGAGATCTAAAACCGTTCCCCGATCTGCAATCTCCATATTTTCAATCAAAATCCGACTGCCAGGATCAATATCCCGATAGGAAAATACGCCCCGGTCAGTGTAAAACCGATAGGTCTCTCCCCGTAAAGTGACTTCGATCTGTCGTACATCCGATACTACTTGGGGGTCTTTCGAAAAATAGTGTTCCTTCAACCGGTTCCCCCCACCAATCTTGACCCCTTCGCCTCACCCACAAACAGCTGCCGTCCCAATCTTTGATCGTAGCTGGTCCACTGGTCTTCCGATTCATCAAACAGAATCTGCTGGAACCTACTACATTGGGCATCCATGTTATCTGCAAAATGAAGAATACATGCCTCCAACGTCTGGGGTTGTTTGGGCGACCCCCATTCCAGCTCGCCGTGATGACTGACAATCATGTGCTGAAGTCGTAGACCGAGTTCTGCAGGGAACCCTTCGATTGCCTGGATCATGTTATCTACCATTTTCCCACCGATGACAATATGTCCTAGGAGCTTACCGGGATCAGAGAGATCTACTACGGTCGTCCAGGTATACTCCTCAACCTTTCCTAGATCATGAAGAATCGCACCGGCCACTAACAAGTCTCGGTCTACCGAAGGATACAATCGAACAGCAGCCTGACATAGGGCCGCCACGTTAAGGGTATGCTCTAGGAGCCCACCAATGTAGGCTTGGTGCATTGACTTCGCCGCGGGAGCCAGGGTAAACCGCTCCAGTAACCCATCATTCTCCAGTAATCCTTGGTTAAGCAACGCGGATAGATGCGGTTGGGCAATGCTCCCGATAATGGCCTTAAGTCGCTCCACCATTTCCTGACGGTCTTGGGTAGTAGACGGTAGAAAAACCATAGCATCAATGTTTTCATCCAGTGTCCTTTGAATGGAGGTTAGCACCAGTTGGGGCTCGCCCCGGAAGGACTCCACCCGACCAACAACATAGACTACTCGACCAACCTCGATGGTATCTTCTAATTTGTCGGCCCCTTCCCACATCACCGCCCGGACATCGCCAGTCCGATCGGACAGTACGGCCATGAGGAAATTGCCGTCCTTTTGCTTAAATGGCATCAGACGTTTGTCTTTCAGCGCATAAAACTCGGCCACTTGTTGGCCTTCCTTTAGTTCATTCACCCATGCTCGACTCAACTTGTTACCCCTTCCAAACCCCAACTTGCTCCCTATTTTCGGCAAAGGGGAGATAATCTCCTTCTGTTTCTTAGTCTGTACAAGACACGCGGGAAAAAAACTCCAGAGACGAAATCGGCTCTCTAGTCTATTCCCCCAATACCGACTTTGTGACTTTAAAGTGTAGCTTAGCAACACTACCAAGAGACTCCGGTCCGTTCTTTGCAACGACTTCCTTCGCTGGCTCAATCACGGTAACGGCTCCCTTAGGAAGCGTCATCCCAGCGGTCTGTGATAGTTTATCCAAGGTCTCAAGAAACCGGGCCCGGGCCAAAATCGAAGCTGCGGCTACCGCCAGGTCCACCTCTGCATGAGTTCTTTGCACAAGGGGCACATTCTGACCCTTGCTCATCAAACTAGACCGCAAAACCCCTTCGTCGGCAAACTTATCTACAATAACAACCTGACAGGGACATCGGCTGAGCAAATTCTCGATGACCCGTGCGTGCATCCAGGCCAAAAGCTTGTTCAGATTACCGAATTTCGGATAAAGCTGGTTATACTTACTCGGTGACATCTCAACGATCTCATAGGGCAAAAAGCCCTTAATCTTACCCGCTAACTCCAGCGCCCTGTTATCTGTGATCCTCTTACTATCCATTACTCCAAGATCTTTTAGGCGTACTTCATCCTCAGGACCACTGACCACTGCACCGGCTGTAATCAAGTAACCAAAATAGTCGCCCTTTCCCGATTCATCGGTACCAAGACGGGGATATGTGCTCATAGCTATCGCGCGTCGCTAGCCCCCTTTTCCAAAATCTCCGCCGAAACCGCCCGGGGCAGAATATCCCACAGGTTATGCAACACGTAGGTTGGACGAAACTCATAGTTAAAGATGTCTTGCTCTGTATCTCCTCCGGTCAAGACAAAAGCGGTATCCATCCCATGATCGGCACCCAATTGGATATCTGTGGCTAGGCGATCTCCAACCATAAGGGTTTCGCCGGAGGAGCAACCGATCTGTGCCAAGGCCACCCCTAATGTAAGCAGAGACGGTTTTCCAGCGATCCAATCTAGTCTTTTCCCAGCGCATACCGTTAGGGCCGCGATAATCGGTCCCGCATCGGGGATTAGTCCCCCATCCCAAGGACAGGCCGGATCCGCGTGGGTAGCAATTAAGGTGGCACCGTTTAGAAGTAACTGCATGCCGTGGTTTAGCTTTTCATAATTAAAGGTACGATCGAAGGAGGCCACTACATAATCTACTTTCTGATCCGGCACCGGCTCTTCGATAACTTGGACCCCGCTTTGCCGCAGGGTACTGATCAGCGGTGCTTCCCCAAGAACATAGGCACTACAACCCGCGTGTTTCCCACTAAGATGTATGGCCAATATATCGGCGGAAGAAAGAACCTGTTCCGGTGTGGTGCTAATACCCATGTGTGTAAGCTTATCTGCATAGTCCTCGCGGGTCAAAAGAGGGTTATTCGTCAAAAACAGAACACGTCTTCCCGCGTTCTTTAGGTACTCCACAACCTCACGGGCACCGGGTAGTAACCTGCTCCCAAAGTAGATGGTGCCATCTAGATCAAACATATATCCCTTGTATAGTCTATCAACGGAGGGTCTTAGCGTCACTGTGCCACAACTCCTTATTGCTACTGGAAAACCCAACAATATCAGGGACCAAGGTATCCCTCGCCTCATCAAGGGTACTAATTAATCCTCCAGCGATTAAGGGCGGAAAATCCTTCTTCGGTAACCGACTGACAATTTTTGGCGCCACCAACCCCGGTAAAACCTCTACCGCATGGGGTTGACACTTACGGCAAGCCTGAATTCCAGTCTGTAAAGCTTCGGTATCTAAGCAAAAAAGGCGCATTATGGTCAGAAGCCCGGCCTCCTTTGCCGCCTTCACCAAGTAACTCCGAGTAGTGAGAATGCCCGAGATATACATTAACTCACTAATAAAACGTAATCCAGCTGCATCTGCGGCAATCCCCTGCATTAAATCCACATGGACAAAGAGCAGCGCATCGTGCTTTTTACATCTTTCGCTTACATCTCTCAGCTGAAAGACATCCCCACGGAGTGCAAAAACAACCTGGCATCCTGCGCCAAGGACTTCATCAATCTGGGTGAAATCCCGCAAGCCAGCAATCACTGGTTTTTGCTTAAGTTTTTGCAACAAGTCATCTGTTCGTAAGCTCTTACCCATATCTAAACCCCCAGATTAACCGTTATAGTCTTCCTTGAAAATAAAGAACTGAATCGTTGAGACAAACCCCCAGCTCTGAGGCAACTAAGTCACACTTACAAGTCAACAAGTTAAACAGTCGGGGGTGTGGTTGTAGCGTTTCAAAGTTTGCCTGCCCCTTGGCAATAATCACATCTGCCTCCTCAAAGCACAACCAAAACTCGGGGGAGCAATCTGCAGTGATGCCCAGTCTATCTGACCCAGTTGTGATCACCTTAGCAAGTTGATCAATCCCAACCTCGAGGGCATCTTCTAGGCATGCATCGTTAATGATCGGCCCACCCCTCACCGCATAGAAAACCTCATAGCTGGTTAGCTGTTTTAACAAGAGCTTATCAAAGACAATCTCCCCGGCGTTGTCTCCAATGATGAGGACCTGTTCCGCATCATCCAGCAGACGCAGCAACGTTGGGTAATCATTAACCGCAAGTCCGTTTTCAAGGACACGGAGGATCGCCTGATCAATATCAATATGCTCTAGGATGCCAAGATCAATAATGTTCCCCGCCACTGAAAGTAGTAATGCCGCAAACAAAGGATGCTCTTGTTCTTCTAGGATCTGCCCTAGATGTGGTTCCATCTCTAAGGCAATAGCATTGTACTTCTTTTTAGCCTGGTAGTAGGGGTCAGGATCATCTAGCATTTCGCAAGCTATTTTGATCGCCCTAGTGGAAAGCTCAGCAGGACTCAATTCGAAGACTGGCATCTTCAAAAGAGCAGCCATAGCCTCATCTAGAATGTCCTTTTGCACGTGGATATCATCGGTCACTTGACCGACCGTACTTAAAACTTGGCGCAGAGCACAGGGTATACATTTTGGTTTGCTAAGCAAATCTCATTCACCCTTAATAACCTTATGAACATACGTGGGAGTTCCGAGGTGATTAACCATACATCCGAGATTATACCACATGTCTTGATTTACTGCATATCTGCGGCATAGTGAAAACTAGGCAAGACTCGGTGGCTTGTTAAGGAGCTTTGTCAACTGATGCACCTTTAACTCCTAATCAATCCACTCCCCAGCGCGCAAACCAGACCAAAGCCTGTACTTCTTGTCGGGAGCCAACCTGCTGCCCATGTTTTCTATTCTAGAGACGAAAAACGTCTTAACCCTTCTATATCGTGCTAAATGCAAACGCTACCTGTGACCCCATGCAGGTAATTTATGGATAGAAATCGCATGTATTTAGTATAGACTGTATATTACATATGGCGTTTTAGCTTGTCGCGATGGGAGACACAACCTACGTTGTGTCCAAACATCGCCACATGAACGCCGAAAAGGGCGAAGGGCTGTGAAGCGTAGACGGGTCAAACTAACGATCACGATCATTGTCTGGTGCGTTCTTACGGGGCTGGCCATTTGGGGTGCTATTGAGAAAACCTCACTCAATTACGAGGAGCCCCTAGAGGTCATAAATATCGACGGGTGCTACTCTTCCAGGCCATCGAGGATACTCTCAGCCAATAGGTCTTGAGCATTTGAGGTCATACCGGGGGCCATCGAAAGCTTAACGATGCGTCTTCTTGGCAAAGCATCGTATCGCCCGATAACTTGGGCTTCAAGTTTGCTTTAGACATGGTTATGTACTGCTTACAGATGGCGTTGGCGTGATTAATCCCCTTCCAGCATCGATACCATCTTCCCCATCTTGTAGGGTCAATCAACATACTGTGTCAACATTGACAGAAGCTCTCCTCGCGAACTGCATTCCGCCAACTCCACCATACGGTAGGTACGATACTTTACCCCACGTTCAGAGAGAAAAACCTCTTCTGCTAACTCCGCGTATGTTTTACCGCAAAGCAGTCCCCTCAGAATTCGCAGATCCGTCTCATCGCTGTTTTGAAACAGGTTTTCCAGGAGAAATATCTTGGCCACGTCATGGTCTGCGTAAAAGTTCAATGTGTCCCCTCGGGTATTGGTTCTTTCAGACCTAGGCTGTGTTCTGTAGACCGGGAAATCTGCAGTGGAAGAGCGTACAAGGATGTGTCCTGGTACCACCGCCCGTAAAGCGGATAGACATGGGTTCTTCCTCAAAAAGGCATACAACCGCGCTGCCTGCCGGCCAATGGCTTGACAGTCCATTTCCACCACTGTAATGCTAGGACTGATCAAACCACCGAGGAACGTATTCCCCATTGCAGCCACCCAGCAATCTTCCGGCACACGAACACCATTTTCATTGAGGAAATTGATCAGTCTAATCGCCACGACATCATTGGTACAAACAATGGCATCATAATCCTCTCTATGCTGAAAAAACCGCTGGCAACACTCCAACAACGATCCCTGGTTCCAAAAGATATGCTCAGTCCCCGCGGGGGCGGTGCGCTGATAGGCTGAGAAGGCTTGTATCTTCACTGTATCATTCACAGAATCCGGGTTTAACCCGAGCAAAGCAATTCGCCCCTTTCCCGCCAAATCCAAATAACGGAACAGGGACAAAAACGTACCGTAGAAGTCCAACGACACCGTGCTGTACTCCTCTGTACGTCCGCCAAAGGGAGTCAAAAGTAAGGGGTGAATACCGGCATCCGTCAGCAAGGTCAGGCAATCAAGGGTCCAAGCTTTGGAGATGCAGTTTACAATGACCACCGGCCGCACGTCAGAGAACTGACTCTCCTCCATAACAAGACCTAGTTCACCGGGAGTGATCTCGGTGAACTTGGCCTTTATCTTTGCCGCCTCCTGCCGGATCCCTCTGGTATATCCACTACTCCAATACCGTCCCTCTACCAAGGGCTCAGTGATTGAGAAAATACGCAACTAGACTTCCTCCCTACCGGGCAAAACCTACCAGCTTTTTTCCTAGAATCGTTTCCTTGTTTTAACAAGGCCATTCTGTGTATAATTTTTAGTATAAAGTGGGATTCATGAGAAAGCAAGGTGATATCCTTTCACACTCCTTGCTTCAGTGGTGTCCTGTCCAAATTCAACAAAGAAAGGATTGAAGTCCCTATGAAAAGGAGAAACGTGATTAGCGTGTTGATATCTGTGTTGCTTGTTGCCTTCTTTACCCTGCGCGGAGTGGTTGCCGCGCAAACAGTTCCCGCCTCCAGACAGCTCAAAATCCTTGCCATTGGAAACAGTTTCAGCGAGGATGCGACCCGGTATCTGTACCAAATTGCTGCCGACTGCGGGGCAACCCATATTGTGATAGGAAACCTGTATATCGGCGGATGTTCCTTGAATACCCATTGGAGTAACGCCAGAACTGACTCCGCCGCATATACATATTTCAAGAATACTAATGGATACTGGGCTAGCACTTCCCGCAGATCCTTGCTCGACGGTCTGCAAGACGAAGACTGGGACATCGTAACCTTGCAGCAAGTTAGCGGTCTAAGCGGCGCGCCTGAGACCTACAACTACGATTTGATCAATCTCATTAACTATGTAAAAGACCATGTCGGCAAGGATGTACAGCTAGGATGGCACATGACCTGGGCCTATGAGTCCAGTAGCAACCATGGGGATTTCGGAAGATACAGCAAAGATCAGATGACCATGTACCGTGCCATTACCAATGCTGTGCAGACAAAGATCCTAACCAACAAGGCCTTTTCCTTTGTGATTCCGGCGGGAACCGCTATCCAAAATGCCCGGACCAGTTTTCTTGGCGATACCCTGACCCGGGACGGATATCACCTGAGCGAGGATATTGGCCGCTACATTGCCGGACTAACCTGGATAAAGGCCATTGGTTTCTCGCTAGATGGAGTGAAATCTCTACCTGCCGGTATTCCCTCCGCCTATCTGTCAATGATGAAGGAGGCTGCTGAACGGGCCGTGGAAAGGCCCTATGAGGTGTCCCCTTCCTCCTTTGTAGAGATTCCATCTCCCTATGATCTGTCCGAGTATGCTTTATTTGATTGGGAACCGGTTGGCTGTGCATATTGGAATTCCCCTGCGGGCATAGAACTCGTATCCAGAAGGAACAGCACCGCTTCTAATCTGATCAATTTTGTCGCATCAGGCCGCCAATTTACACGGCAGGACTTGCCAATCGGCACCCTCATCGTAATCGACCCGGGATACCAATACCGTCCGGAAGGATGGACTAATGGTCGAAATACTGCGGCAAACCGTCCAACAAATATCACTGCACAGTATGTTGTAATTGATGAGACCTGGTGGGGTAACTATGACTACCGCGCCTTCAACGTGGCGGTAAAGGGTGCCACCGCCGATATTTCCGGTCGTATAGAGGAGGTAGCCTCTCACTTTCGTATCTATATACCAAAATCGGCGTCAGGCTTAGATGCTCCTAGTAATCCAGCAGAGTAGCCGTTTCCAAATGTAGGATTCGTATAGGCCTGGGGCTATTTTGCACCAGTATTAACTTGCGCATCCAAAGAGGTAGTCACAAGGGGCTTCTACCTGAGAAGGTATGGGGAAAAATGGTTTTGTCATTGAGACAGAGGTTTCATAGCAAAGAGGACGACAACTATCACGGGTCCGGTAATCTGCTCAAGTACCCTAGAGCAGATATACCGGACCGTTTATTCCTCTGTTGGGCTAATCCTATCGGATGAGAAAGATGAATATACATTTAGCCTCCTTTTCCGTTTCTTTACGAACATAACGGTGTACTCCCAGCAGGTAATCCCTGGATACATATGGAATATACCTATATAGACTGTATATTCCATATGATCTTCTCGTCTTACGTCATCTGCTTCCGTCAAGGATAACGCTGGGGGACACTTGCCACCAATATTTCAGGAAGGGGAATGACCATGAAGCGTATTCGGGTCACGATCACCATCGTTGTTTGGTGTGTTTTCGTGGGGCTAGCCCTCTGGGGTGTTGCTAGCAAGAGAACGCCCAGTTACAAAGAGCGCCTGGAAGTCATGATCATTGACGGATGCTACTCCCATCAGGCCCTGGCGAATACCCTCGAACAACTAGGGTTCGAGAATCACAACATTTCACCAGGGGCCTCCGAAAAACTAATAGCAAGCCTTATTACCGACATCAAGCTTCCGGACCTGGTGATCATGCCGGAAAGCACCGCAGCGGATTACCTAGAGATGGCCCATAGCACCATGGTTGAACTGACACCGTTTGTGGAAGCTAACCAGATCCCAGCCTATGAACTAGACTTTGGTAGTCTGTATTATCCTTGCTATCATAATGGACACCACTATTTCATGACCATCGGCAATTATCTTATCGAGGACCCTAGGACTAAGATTCCTGTTTGGCGCGGCAACAAATTATTTGGAGAATTTGCTTCCCCGTACCCAAAGGAAAAAGCAGTGATCGGGATCATGCAAACTAGCAGAAGTGAAGAGTTGGCGCCAAAGCTCTTTCCCGTTGTGCAGCAACTTGCATCACGCAAGCTAGATTGGAACAATCACATATCCATGCTCATTGCTTGGTTCTTCCGTATCCGAGAACCAAAACGGATTTATCAGGCCTTTCTGCACAGCGACGTCCTAGAAGCGTTGACCTTGGAGCAATGGGAAACATTCTATAGACAGGAATTCCTGCCGGAAACCTTTCCTGATAATCTAACAATCTGGCTGGGAGGACAGGCTGCAGAACGCCATATAGGTATTCTACGTAGCCCCTGGAATAATCAAGTCTACGAGGATGTTTTGAAGATTGAGGTCGAAGCTAAAATGGGTAATTTCGACGGCACTTATAGGGGCACCGCCGCTTACTTTGTTTACCTGGCCAAGGACATCTGGGTTGGACCGGAAGACACTATTCCGGGATTTTGTGAGTGGAAGGTGATTCATGCTGGTCGACAGGTAGTAGCAACATACAGTCCTGTCCGGCGAACCCTAGAAGCTCAGGGACAGTTTCGAGACAGAGTACCAATAAGACCCTTGATAGCAGGTCATCCCCTCGCCCTCACGCAATCATTCTTCCTGGATTATCTACAAGAGCGTCCGGAATCTATTGGGACTTACCTGTGCCCGGAAGTAGACGTAACATATTTTCCGCTGGGAACCCTCGATAAACAAACCATCAGACTGGCCCGGAAGGAAATTGAAAACCTGTATACCAACTACTGGAGGGAATATCTTCCCATTAGCAATATATCGGATATTCAGATCAGTTTCATGCCCGCACGGTCTACTTACACTCTTCCCCGTGAAACAGTTACGCAAGTAGATGGAATACTCAATGTAACACTAGCGGAGCGAAATCGATTTCGATTTAAGGTAATTGGGGAAATGAGTTCACCTGTATCGGTTGGCTTTGTTAACAAAAACGGCAGATGGCTGATCGACCGAATCCACTGGGGATCATTGCCCGAGGTCTTACCTGATTGCCTTATACCAACAGAACTGATCCAAAAGCTTCCGGTAGAAAACGAAGGACTAATATCAGGCCCAAGGAGCAAGTAGCCTCCTAGACCGGCGGTTGTTTCGTCTAGTCCGCAAAGCGATGTAATCCTTCATCTCGAGCTGCCGCCACAGCCCGTCGGTATTCGGACTGCCGTAAAGGTCGGTTTAGTCTGGGATATCTATGGGCTAGATAAGCAGGATAGTACTGTCCCATTACGTTTACATAGGTATGGGGAGAGATCTTCTGCGCAACAAAGCCCATGATTTGACGGGTCTGACTTAGACCATCGGGTAATACGAGATGACGGAGCAATAGACCACGCCAGGCAAGGCCATCTTTGTTTATAACCAGATCTCCCACTTGCCGATGCATCTTGTAGATTGCCACGCGGGCAACCCTTGGATAGTTCTTCGCTCTGGCAAGACGTGTGGCTGTGGCAGCATCCCAAAACTTGAAATCGGGCATATAGATGTCGACTACCCCATCAAGCAATTCCAATGTTGATAGCGAATCATATCCCCCGGTGTTGTAGACGAGCGGTAATGTCAGGCCCTTTTCCACTGCAAGGACTAGGGCCTCAAGCACTTGAGCCACCACATGACTCGGGGAGACTAAGTTGATGTTATGACAGCCACTTTCCTGAAGGCGAAGCATAATCTCGGCAAGCTCGAAACTAGTTACCTCTGTTCCTAAACCGTCCGCACTAATGTCACAGTTCTGGCAGAATACACAGGAAAGATTACAGTTGGCAAAAAAGACAGTGCCCGAACCACTGGTTCCGACCAACACCCGCTCTTCTCCGAAATGTGGGCCATAACTAGAAATAACAGCAAGCTTTCCTGTTCGGCATACCCCCACTTCTCCTTCTAGCCGGTTAACTTCGCAGACTTGTGCGCAGAGAGCACAGCTGGCTAACCGGGCCACCGCTTCATCAGCTCGCCTCTTTAGCTCACCTACGCGGTACAGCTTCACGTAGTTCGGTAACTTCCTATCCATACAGAAACCTCCGGTACTACAAAGTCCCCACCCATATGTTCCCCATTGGACACCTAAACCACTGTGTTTGTCAACATAAAAGTGATCCACGTTCTAACGTAAAAGTGATCCACTTTTTCTAATCTGAAAGTGATCCACCTAGAAGGATGTTAGGCCTTGATGGATCACTTTATTCCCAACTTAG
>JALNWK010000051.1 GCA_023230925.1 Limnochordia bacterium | reverse complement strand
TATTTGGCTATCCAGGATACAGAAAGGCGATGGACTAAGGTAATGCGCAATTGGGGTACAATATACTCACAGTTGACTGTCTACTTTGGAGAACGGGTCACAAATTACTCTTAGGAGGATTTGGAGTTTACACAGTTAACTTGACGGTCTCCACAAAGCGCAACTTATTGCCCTGCCAGGTGACCTCACCATCTACCGCTGGAGTCATCTTCAAGTCTACATCGCTAGGCTTTGCAGCAAACTCTATTTCGATGGGTGTATAGTTGAAAACCTGACTTGCTCCGTTCTCCGGAAAGACACCAGTGATTTCGGCCAGCGCCGGAACGCAACATACCATACTCAAAAGAAATGTTACCACGAGTAATGATTCAAACTTAAACTTCATTATTTCTTGCCCTCCTCATATTGTGTTGGTTGATTATCTTGTTTTTGATATTACCGATACTCCTGTAGTACTCCCTCTGCTAATCGCACAGCCTCACGGACGGCCACAGGGGCACTGAGCTGACCAAGGAATCCTCTCTGCAATAGTTCCGCTACGATACTGGTCGCTTTTGCGCTAACCGGTCGTGCGAATGATCGCATGGCCTCTTGCGCGAGCCCAATTAGTTCTACGCCTTGAACACCTAGATAATTTCTCATGTTTTCCATCCAAGGTCCCATATACGATATTCTCGCAAACATTCCGGTCGAATCCGATCGAGGCGTTGCTTCCCCGGCTAAGAACTTCACAAGTTCCCATGCCTCATCTTTATGAGCACCGGTTGATGAAACCCCTGTGCTGTGGAAAGCGATCAGATTGGTCCGATTGGTAACCCCCTTCGGAAATGGAACTAGACCAAGCTGCCAATTGATGCCCTGGGCTCGAATTAGTTCAGCAGCTGATATCCACCAGCTTAGCATTCCAGCATCACCGCCAGCCAAGGCATCCCACCAATCTGCTTTGAAATGTCCACGTTGTGCCGTTGTAACGAAAGCCTTCTCTTCCTGAAGAAGCGAGACCAGCACTTCAATACCTTCCAACGCCTCTGGACTATCCAAAAGACAATAGAACCCATCATCAGAGAAAATTCGTCCCCCATAGGCCCAAACATATGGTGCAATGAATTCTAACTGATTAGTTTCCATGTATACTCCGACTGTGTCCAAACGCCCGTTAGGGTTCTCAGTGGTGAGCTTCCTTGCTGCATCAATCATGGTTTCTATAGACCAATTGCCTTGCAGGAACTCTTGACTCGGTAAGGCCAGCCCCTTTTCCATGAAAAGATCGTTGTTGCACAGAATAGTCATCAACTCAAGTCCGCCTGGCAATCCATAGATGACACCGTCCCTTTGATGGGCTTCTAGTGCACCAGGCAGATAATCCGAAATATTAACTTCGTCCTGATCTCGTTCGATTAGCTCATTTAGTCCAGCCAAAGCGCCGACTTCCAGCAAATCATAGAAAGACCAAAACGGTACCGGCAAAACGTCGGGTAAGGCACCTCCCACAGCCCATAGTGCGACTGCGCTAGTATATCCTAAAGTCCCACCTTCCACATACCGATACTCCACTTGAATCCACGGGTGCTTCGCTTCAAATTCAGCAATAACATCCTTCATATCATCAGGGTGGGCCCAGCCCGCCATTACTATTGTTGTCCTCTCGTTGCCAAAAGCTGGGGCCGCTGCCAACAGCGTGATACACAATAGTATACTGATACAAACCATTTTTCGCATAAATTCACATCCTTTTGCGTTTCAACTCTAGCATCTTAATTTCATTGTTTGTACCATCATTGACCCTTCAGTAACTTCTTATAGGTGTCCCATTGCCCATGCGTGTCTATATTTACTACCTCGTGCAGAATTATACCGTCCAAACCCGAGGTCTGTGCCTTGAGGATCATCTCCGAGACAACATCGTCAGTGAAGGAACGGGTGGGTTCGGAAGTCACCTCAGAGACATCATCGGGCCAACCCCAAGACCATAAGGTTAGCCAACGATAAATCGGTATGTGCCATGTCAACCTGGAACGGAAATACTCGGGATTAGCTGAGTCAGCCTCAACTTCAATATAGGGCAAGATGTGTTCGGGGTCATTTCCGGTAGCCATATCACCTCCTATTACGAGTTCATCGATAATTCCTTCTTCAACCCATCGTTTCCATTGGTAGAAATCCTTGTGCAGACCCCCTAGTCGATTGGCAATTCGTCCGTTCCTTTGCCAGGAAACAGCTACCTGTAACTTCTGGCCTTGGTTATGAACTCGCTCGGCAGCCGCAGCCAGAAATTCGGTGAAGAAATCCCCCTGCACCTGAGAAAACCTTTCCAAGCTATAGTAATCCGGGTCTCTTGGATCTCCCCCATACAACTCTTTGTATCTTTCGATAACTGGTTCATTGAACCCATATTCAATCTGCCGTTCATCAATATTGGAGTGGGTTCGAGTAGAAAAGAAGACTCCATCAGCACCATAGGCGAGAATTTCGTTAAGATGGGCAAGATGGTAATCCACTACCTCTTCGTACCCAAAACAATATACTCCCCATAGGGGGTCATGGCCGTATTTGGACAATAACTGGTAAAATGGATTGTCCATAGAGAATCGGCTTTGCCGTCTGGTATCCCCTTGGTACACTGGACCCGCATCATCTAGTGGAGTAAGCCAGGCATAGATCTCAATGCCGGCTTTCCTTGCCGCGGCAACTGCTACTCCGAAGGGGTCATAAAGTTTAAGTGTAGAAACCCAGATCGGTGTAATGTCCGCTTGCTCCTTGACCGTTGAGGGGATACTCGTTTTACCACATACCGCTATCCTGAAGTTAACTCGAGTAAATCCGTGATCCGCCGCATGATAAATCAATTTCTCCAAATCCCAGGGCGAATAAAATCTCCACCTTGTTCCGACAAATTGGCCCGCAAATGGACAGTGAATCAGGTCATGGAAATCAATATTAAGAATTGCGGTAAATCCTCCTTCACCAGTCGTGCTTGAAATACTTTTCTCATATCCCGCCATGCTCACACCTACTATTACAAGGATTATACGCATCACATAGACTGTCCTCCGCCCGGAAAACATTGCTAGACCACCTCAGACTTTTGGGATACTACCCCGGGTCTCAAGTCAAGAGAATTCGACTATAATCCTGCTTTGATGAACACCAGGGAGATTTGCTCATACGGTTGGTGCTGACCATTCTCAAATAAGCATCCAATTCCCTCGCTGTTTGGCCAAACACACAGATCCGAATAGGCGGCTGGTCCTTGATAAATCACTTGGCTTTTTTCCCATGTACGACACCCATCAGAACTCAATCTGATAGTGAGATCTTTTCGTTCAGTGCCAGCAGGGTTCGCAAAAAAGACATATTCATTGTTGATCCCAAAGGACACTACGCTTGCCTGACACCTCGGTTCAATCAGTTCACTCCATGCTAATCCTTGAAAACTCTCGCCGCGATCACTGCTAAAAGCAACAGCCCGCTTGTAATTATCCACTGAACGGCAATTTAGATACAACCTACCATCAGCAGTCTCGGCAACTGTAGACTCGTTAGTACCCGGTCCAACAGTACCTCCTGTGTTCCATGTCTGTCCATGGTCGTCGCTGTAGATAATATGAGAGTAATACCGATTAGGATTCTGCTCAGGGTTTGCGCCCAAAACATGATCGCAGGGGACTATTAGCCGGCCACAACTCAACCGGATCCCGTGACAGGGTCCGGTAGCATACCACGTCCACTCAGGGTCCTTAACCGAGTCTGTGATTTCCTTAGGCTTATCCCAACTAATACCATCATCTAAACTACGTGTCACCCAGATTGTACGGGGAGCCTTTCCTTGAAGAATAAGTGGTTCCCCGCCCTCAGCGTCATTTTTACAGGATAACAGCCATACAGTCCCCGTGGTTTTGTCTACAACCGGAGCAGGATTACCAGCAGTATCGCCACAGCCATCAACAACAACCTGAAATCGGCTCCAGTTCTGTCCTCCATCAGCGCTTCTCCTTAGCAATATGTCGATTGCCCCGGCATCACCAGACTCGTTTCTACGTCCCTCGCAGAACGCCAATAGAGTGCCATTTTCCGTTGCAACTATCGCTGGAATCCGGTAGGTATGATACCCGTCTTGTCCTCCGACAAACAGGTCCTTCTTCCAATGCATAATATCAATCCTTCGAAAACAAGTCTAAGTGGTAGTATTACTGCACTGCGGCCCTGAGTTATCATCAAATCCAAAGGGCGCAGTAACATAGTTTTTGCAGACTCCTTCATTCGAAAGATAACTTTTCAAAGCTGAAATCCAGGGGCCTCGCTCGTATATACGCATGAGATCCAGTACGCGTTTCTGAATGCTGTAGCCGCCTTTCACATCGCCCTTTTGTGCCGCCTGCCAGATACCTACACATTCCTTCGCGGCAATGTTTGCAATACCGGGGATAATGCCATCTGCGCCTGAGAGGGCACTTACCATCATCAGTTCTTCACAACCCTGTAGCAAATTCGCTTTGAATGCTCCCTCTTGCTTCAGAAACAATAACCGTTGAAAGTCTATGTATCTACCCGCTGAATCCTTTACCGCATGGATATTATCATGCTGAGACACATCCTTTAGTAACTCGGGTGTTAGATATACATGGTTATTCGACGGTATATTGTAGACAATCACCGGAAACGGACTGTAATCCGCAATCTCGGTGAAGAATCCGCTAAGGCCTAGCGATGAGTAGTTGAAGTAGGCTGGTGCCGTAATGACAACCCCATTAATAGAGAATGCACTTAGCTGATCGATCTTCTCCTTAACCTTACCTGTACCGTTTTCGCTAATTCCAACGTATACTGGTAGGTTATTACAGCAAGCCAGACTCTTTTCAACTAGAGGAAAGTACACTCCGTCAGTTAGATTAGCTCCTTCTCCCGTCGAACCGGCCAAGAATAGTCCATCAACGCCATCTTGAATCAGGCGTTGAATCAGACTTTGGAGTGAAGCAACGTCAAGCTTTCCATCCAGATCCAATGGTGTTACTAATGGAGGGATGACTCCTTTTATTCCCATGACAAACCAATCCTCCAATTAACAAAATATTAAACATCATACGTATTATGTTATTCGACACACCGCCCTCTTTTCCTTCTGTCAACGTCGATTTGTTTTATATATCCATCAAACTTGTTTCTTCGATGCTGCCTGTATAGTGCTCTTCAAAAGCCTCGTCCAAAGCGGACATATTGCCACTGTTTATGGCATCGTACAAGCGTTGATGCCTGTGATATCGTATCTGTAATGCCTCTTTGGAATTATCCTGTGGAAATCTGCTTCGCAAATTCCAGAAGAGCTCTAGAATCATCAGTAACACACTGTTATCTGCAAATTCGGCTAGAATTCGATGAAACGCAATGTCCTCTTCGATCAGTGTTTCCCCATCGTGGGCCTTTCGCTCCATTTCTCGAACGCACTCACCAAGGTTATCCACCATTCTAATCACTGTTAGCTCTTCACGAAAGACAGTAACACAATTAGCTGCCTTTTCCATGCAGTAGCGTTCTAGAATTCGACGTACTTCAGTCACCTCTCGGAAATCTTCTTGACGAAGCATGAGGCTAAGTGGAAGCCCACTTAACATATCTGCGGCATTGGGCTTTTTGAGAAAGGTACCCCGCCCCGGTTCAATACTGACAACACCAAAGACTTCAAGTAACTTCATCGCCTCTCTTACCGCTGTTCTACTAACACCGAACAGTTCGCAGAACTCGGGTTCAGTCGGCAACTGATCACCCGGTTTAAGAGAATGTTCAATAATATAGTCTTCAATTGCTTTCCGGACTTCCACAAAAACCCGTGAATGTCGTCCTAACGAATTAGCTGCCATTTTATGCACCCTTTTGGAGAATCCATCATACGTCTTATGTATCTATGTTCTTTACTAATGCAGAAAATCCTTCTTGCTCGGATTACACCAACTTCATCCACCAGTGTTCTATTGTGTTATGATACCGTCCGTCGAAGGTTTCACAATCAAACGGTCTGAACTCTACCTCATCTCGTCTAGGTGACCTTCTGATATCGTCCTTGAAAGCTGGGGTAAAAAAGAAACCCTTATTACCAAGGGTTTGAAGTGGTGCCCCGCCTGGGACTCGAACCCAGGACGCCCTGATTAAGAGTCAGGTGCTCTGGCCAACTGAGCTAGCGGGGCAGGAATATGGTAGCGGCGACTGGACTTGAACCAGTGACAACACGGGTATGAACCGTGCGCTCTAGCCAGCTGAGCTACGCCGCCATGGTTGCGGGAGCAGGACTTGAACCTGCAGCCTCCGGGTTATGAGCCCGACGAGCTACCAATTGCTCCATCCCGCGTCAGCAAGGTTCATTATACCCACGATGATTCTAAAAGTCAAGGCTTACACGCACGTTTATTCTCAGTATCCCGCATCACACTAGCTATTGCTTACTGTTACGCGGTTAGACGCGCTCTTGGATGCCGAAGTAATCCAATTACGATACCCCAGTGAAGTACTGTCAATAGCACCCAAGAATACTTTACAAGGAAAAACAAGGAACCGTAGCGAAATGAGTAACGTAAATGGGGTGATGTAGTTGGTTTCCAAGACATACCTTAACGAGATCATTGATGGCAAGTTTCTCGAAAGATTGCTCAGGTCCTTTAGCCTTGCTACTGGTTTGGGTGCAGAGATCATTGATCACGAAGGCGTCCCTATCGTCCAAAAACCTAGTACTAACGATTGTCATTTCTGCCAGTTAGTACGCGCCACAGAAGAGGGAAACCAGCGTTGCCTTACCGCCTTCCGAAAAGGCGGCTACCAGGCGAATATGCTCGGTGAACCATACATTTTTCGTTGTCATGCTGGACTAATTGAATGGGTTGCTCCAATCACCATCGACGATATCCACGTAGCCTCCATTACCTGTGGGCAAGTAGTCATGTGGAATCTAGATGATATCGCATATGAGGAGTTGATCAGCCGTACCAAAGATCTGCCTATAGAACGCTCCGAGTTAATGGAAGCCGCTAAGAACCTTCGGGTCGTCTCTGGCCCCAATGTACAAGCCGCAGCGGATCTTCTTTTTGCCGTGGCCAACCAAATTATGCAAAGCAGTGCCATCACTCTAAAACAACGGCGCGAAATACATCACCATCAAGCTCGCCTATCAGAGGTCATCCATGAACAAAAGCAAATGGAAGAAACCCTACAAAAGCTGCAAGGTAGAGCACAGCAGAATATTTATCCCTTCGAAAAGGAAAAAGAGTTGCTTGGTGCGGTACGGTTCGGAGATCGAGTGCGAGCAAGGGAAATACTTAATGAGATCTTAGGAAACATCCTCTTCGTAAATGCTGGTAACCCCGAAGTTGTCAAAGCAAGGATTTTAGAGCTGCTGATAATGCTATCAAGGGCCGCCGTTGAGGCCGGTGCTAGCTTGCAGACCCTACTCACGTTAAACTGCCATCATCTACAGCAAATACAAGAGATTGAACCCATTGAGGAACTATGTACGTGGATCGTTCGGGTTCTTGATCAGTTCCTGGACGTAATCTATGAGACAAGGAATGTAACGACAGCAAAATCCCTGCAAAACGCAATTGAGTACATTAACGAAAACCATGCCGAGGACCTGTCTTTGGAAGTCGTAGCTCAAGCTGTGGAACTTAGCCCATACTATCTAAGCCATCTATTTAGCGATGAATTGGGAATCACCTTCTTGAACTACCTCACTAGGGTACGAATGGAAAAGGCAAAATCGTTACTTTTGAACACAAATATGACCGTTCAGGAAATCGCCTACGAAGTTGGATACAATGACCCAAGTTATTTCACGAAGGTATTTAAGAAACTAGAAGGAAGGACTCCTACCCAATACAGGAGTTAATGGTGGTGCCGGGGGCGGGAATCGAACCCGCACGGCCTAAATGGCCAAAGGATTTTAAGTCCTTCGCGTCTGCCAATTCCACCACCCCGGCATGCGAAACTACCGACGAGACATATTGTACTATAGCAATACGAAATCGTCAATAACCCGAGAAAACATGATCGGGACTTACCTTCTACCTTGTAACCAAAGTAGAGCACCTAGCATAATATCATTGGTACTAATCTGGACCTCCTCCACTTCAAAATGCTGCATTACTGCCCGTAGAATAATGGCACCACTGAAGATGATATCCGCCCTTTCACGGGGTAGACCAGGAAGGGCCGTTCTTTCTGATACTGTCAGCCGGGCCAATCGATTGATCCACTTATTCAGTGCCCCTTCGGTAAGGAAACTGCCATGAATCATCTTAGAATCAAATTCCCTTAGACCCAGTTCCATACTTACTAAGGTGGTGGCTGTACCACCCACTACCACCAGCGGATTCTTGGATTGGGGAAGCTCTATTAGCATGGCCATCACCTGCCGTACTGCTTGGTCTATCTCGTCGGATGTAGGCAGATCACCGGAGAGGTAAGCCTCATGGAGGCGCACTGCACCGATGTCTATGCTGGTAAAGTGTTCATCTAAAACAAACTCAGTGCTGCCTCCTCCAATATCCACAAGATTTGGTTTGGGAAAAGCTCCGTAGGTAGCACCTGTATAGCTCCATTTTGCTTCCTCCTTGCCACTGAGGATCCTGATCCTTCGCTTGGTTGCTTGCTGAACACACCTACAGAATTCCTCTTGATTATCTGCTGAACGAACCCCGCTAGTGGCGAAGATGACTACCTTTTGGACTCTAGATTCCTCAGTTACCTTAAGAAACTCCTGGATAACTTTGATTGTTCTTGACATCGCATCATTTGTGAGTCTGCCTTCCTGTAAGCCTTCTCCTATCCGAGGGTATCGAATATCCTCATGAATGGGCCGCACATTACAGAGGTTTTCGGCAATTAGGAGCCGAGTTGAATTGGTTCCGATTCCTATGCTGGCAGAACGTGTTGGGGAGCAAGATTTGCACTTAATTAGTTCCCATACCCTTCTACCCACGGGGTTCTCCCCTCCGGCTAGGAAATGAGCTAAGTGGGCGTGCAAGCATTTGACCCCGGGACCTCTAATCCCAGCTATCCCGGAGTCTTTGAGAACAACGTATTGGTCGGGATGCCTTTCTAAGAGAGTCTCCCATTCCTTTGGACTAAGCAATGACTGCCGTAGGGTACTATAGTCCTCATGTGCCTTCTCTAAGGCCTTGGCAAAATCCGTATTACTAGCCGCTAGCTCTGTCAATTGGGCTATCATTCCTGTACTCTCTAGGCGGCTTACTTCCTTAACAAGATGGGGACAGGTAAGCCAATAAGTAGTAGGAAAGACTTGGCCTGGGCCTAGCATTGGCTTGGTGATTACCACTTGGGGGCAGTCAAACTCGCAACGTCGCACGATACTGTGGAGTCCCCTCGGATGCCTACCCAGCTGCCATTTGATGGTCTCAAAGTCACGCTTTTGCATTTTGCCCTCCATTCAAACAAAAAACTGCCGAAAGGCTTGTCCGAAACAAACCAAAACTCGGCAGTAATATCATCGCAAGTAGAACCCAAGTGGGTTAGAAGTTTCGTCCACCACCCCGTCCGCCGCGCTTGGAATCAGTGGCCCTTTTGAGGTCACTTTGGCGTTTATCACTGTCCTTTAGGAATTTGCTCAGCCTATCCTCGAATACCTTTTGGTCTTGTCTTGAATGACGTCGGGGGGTTTCTTCGACGCGCCTGAGTGAAAGCCCGATCTTCCCATTTTCAACATTGATTACTTTTACCTTGACAACCTGTTCTTCTTGTAGAAAGTCTTTGATGTCCTTCACGTAAGCATCGGCTACTTCAGAAATATGGATTAATCCCGTTTTCCCATTACCAAGTTCCACAAAAGCACCGAAATTAGTAATGCCCGTGACTTTCCCTTCGACGACGCTACCCACTTCAATTGCCATGCTAAAATAAATTCCTCCTCATAGATTTTGGCCATAGTGGGCATACACTAGGCTCCATATTAATTATAATGGGATCCTCCAAGGTGTGTCAATAGACCCACAAAGAGTCGGTCTGGGTATTCCCATGGTCCCCGTAGTAAATGTCTTCACCTGTTGTCTTGATGGCGAATTACAGAGTATACACCCCATCACGCATTGGCTAGTCCTGCCTAATGCCAGATGTCTAGTAACATGTGGGATTACTCATCGCTTTCTAAGGGATCTGCAATACGATAGACTGTCTCCCCTGGCTTAACCAATCCAAGTTCACGCCGGGCAATCTCTTCCACAGTCTCATCATCCTCAAGTAAGGCGATCTCATCTAAAAGAACACCATTACGCAGGCCCATCACATGGATTTCATGCTCAATCCGCTCAATTTCTGCGCGAAGATGACGGATCTTGGCATAATTCCTGATAAAACTGGACGCCAAAATCCCCAACAGCAGCAAAACCAACACCACCAGAAAGAACCTTGGCTTGATGCGTATCTTGGCCATCCCCTTATCCGTTGGTAAAATCCCCTGATTTCTATACAAAGCCCGTCCACCCTCACTTGGCTGTCGTAGGGTATTCCTTCTCCGTTCCCCTACGTAATCCCTGCTTACCTTCTAGACCCGGATTCGAAATAATTTAGGTAGGCGGAATCTCGCCTTGGGCAGGCTAAAACGAAAACGTCCACAAAAGCCGCGTAGCCATCTAGGACGACGAAACACTATCAGTCTACCACTAAATAGCGCATAAATCAGTCGTGGCACCAGCGTAACAAGGAAAGTTACTAGTCTACTTACAAACAGGGTAAATCGCCATAGAACATTAAAAACAGTGAGTAATACTCTAATCACAATCTTACTCAGAAGCCACCAGTATAGCACCAGGCCCAAGAGCAGCCCAACGAGGGAATATAGCCTAAGCTCACCCCAGTTTGCCACCAGCAGAAAAAACAATGCGATCGGCGTAACTAATAGCCAGAATAAGCAATCGGTAATCCAGGTGATGGCCTTTCCGGGTTTGCAGAGTCCCCTCAGCACCCGATACCAATCGAAAAGCAATCCCAAGGCTGCACCACCAAGGATAATGATAGTAATTGCATAGGCCTGATCAGCTAATGATTGCACAGCATTGCCTCCTCAAGAAGCTGCTTCAGCGAAAGAGTCTGCCTAGAAAGGATTTCCCCTTACTTGCAGAATGATCAGGAACGTATTCTACCGTCGTGACTAATCCTTGCACCATTAGATTACCACTTTCCAGGTTTAGTTCCTTAATATTGAGATCCTCACCCTTAATAAGCATGTTACCGTTGTCGGTTCCTATCGTAATCTCGTTTTCATCAAAACTATCCACGTTGGTTACACCCTCAACCAAAAGCACTTCTCTATTCCTGAGAATGAACTGATGTTTTTTCCTTACCTGCGTCTGCGTTTTTTTATCCTCCATTGTCGACAACCCTCCTAGGTCCAGGTAAATTGTGCCGTTAAATAATATGCTGTCCCTAGGAAATATATGCAAGATGTCCACCTGCTGAATTGTACTAGTCCATGGAGGATTGATGAAAGGGCGGCAAGTTACAGTCCGCCCTGAAGAGGGTTAGTCCCAAAGTTTTTTGATTTCTATATCTTTGAAGAAGAAGTCTACGATCTCCTGTGGAGTATAGCCGTCCTTTGCCAGTTTGTATGCATCCCACTGGCTCAGCCCCACCCCATGGCCGAAGCCCTTGCCTGCAATCATAAGTTTACCGTCTTGAACTCGAAACTCGTTAACAAGAGCGGACTTCATTTCCATAGCCCCTACTGCAATGCGGAAGTCATTTCCGGGAATCGTGGTCTTCTTGCCATTGGAATGGGTTACCTCAACGGCGGTTACCCGTCCGGTGTTCCCCTTTTCCTTAATCTTGACATCTTCAATAGGTCCACTTACTCCGGCGTCTGCCAACTTTTCCTGTAGAGTCACCAGATCAATCTCCGTCGTCCATGACTTCACATCTTCAGGCGCGTATTCATTCGTGGGAATCCTGACACTCTTAATGTACGCCGGTTCAGGTTCAGGATAGTTTAGTCCCTCCTTGGCGGTAGCCGTGATTCCGCCACTATAGGAATGGAACCAAGCCCTGACATACCTATCATTAAAGGTCATCACTTGTCCCCGGGTGGAATTCACTGCTTCCTCAATAGTTGGTGTAATATTGTCCGCATTATATGCTTGAGCTTCCTCCTCGTTCGTTGTTACATCGGTTCCATACTTATCTTTTGCTCCACCTTGACTCATGTAATGCATGGTAAAACTACGGGCTAGAATTGCCTGTGCGGCGTAGGCCTCCTTAGGCCAATTTGGTTTCATCTCACCGGCCACAACCCCCATGATGTACTCTTCAATGGGCATGGTCTCCGTCTTTCCAGTTCGATGAAAGTATACCGACACCTCAGGCTCCTGATCGAATTTCTGAGCACGATCGTCTGGCTGCTTGGGTGATGAGCTCATCAGTAAATAGACAGTACCGGCAATTAGGAGCAGACTAGCCATTTGTAGAGCTTTTTTCCAATAACCTTCCATTTGGTACCCCCCTTTTTGACTATACAAGGTTATTTTCCCATGAAAGTACCAAAATATGCAGCAAAAAACTCCGAAACAACGTTGGCTAGCAGGATTTGGGAAGTGGATGGCGAATAAGTTACCGAAGCGCTAGTACTTCAAGGAGGGACAAGGATGAATAAAGGTGAATTAGTCGCAAGTGTTACAGAGAAAACCGGATTAACCAAAAAGGCCGCTTCTGACGCCGTTGAAGCTGTTCTTAGCTCCATCGGTGAAGCGTTGGCTAGTGGTGAGAAGGTAACCTTGGTTGGTTTTGGTACCTTTGAGGTTAGGGATCGTGCCGCCCGTAAGGGTGTTAATCCCGCAACAGGTGAACCAATTGACATTCCTGCGACTAAAGTTCCAGCATTCAAGGCTGGTAAACTACTTAAGGATGCCGTATCTGGCAAATAAGTACCTTTCCTAGGGGGGCTAGTTGCCCCCTTATTTTTCGTTTTCTTTGGCTTTTTCCCAGAATATATCCATTTCTGCTAAGGACATATCGCTGAGGGATTTTCCTGATTGAGCAGCTTGGGCTTCCATCGATAGAAAACGCTCTTGGAATTTGTCTACAGTATGAGCCAAGGCGATCTCTGGATCAATGTCCAGGAATCGACCGAGATTGACCAAGGCAAACAGTACGTCCCCAAATTCCGCTTGAACTTCTTCCTTATTGGCATTACCCAAGGCAACAATAAGCTCACCCATTTCCTCAAACACCTTACCCGCTGGACCGTATACATTAGGCCAGTCGAAGCCCAGAGTCCGGGCGGACTCCTGTATGTTTTGGGCCTTACGTAACGCCGAACGACTGGTGTTCTGCGGTTTTTCCCTTTGCTTAATCTCTTCCCAGTTTCTGAGGACTGTTTCGACATTGTCGGCAGATATCGCACCGAAGACATGGGGATGACGTCGCATCATTTTCGTCGTAATCCCTTTGACCACATCATCAATGTTGAAATACCCCGCTGCGGCAGCCAGTTCCGCGTGAAAGACAATCTGTAGTAAAACATCACCTAATTCCTCACAGAGGTTATCCATATCACCACTGTCAATGGCCCCAATAATCTCCTCGGTCTCCTCTAAAAGATACTTCTTTAGGGAATGGTGATCCTGTTTGCGGTCCCACGGGCAACCCTCCGGGCTCAAAAGTCGTTTCATCACTGCTACAAGATCGGCCAAATCATAGTAGGTTCCCGTACTAACCTTCGGTAGGTACACCGAAGTCAGGTGATCTAGCCACTCAAGGTTATCCAATTTATAAAGGGGGATCCGCTCAATCATTTCAATTTCAGGTATCCCCGCCCCTCGGATTACTACGATTTCATGTTCATCGGGATAGATATCCATAAGACGGATTTTCAAGTCCGATGCAACCAAACGATCGTATACTTGCATAATCAAGTAGCCCTGATTAGGCCGGAAATTCTGCCGCTTTGCCGTTAGGGCATTGACCAACCGCACTTCATCCCCAGTAACCTGCAACGCAGGCCAGATCACATCGGTAAAACTCATACTGGGAATCACCTTGGTAGGTACTTGCCGTTCTCTGGCTTCTTCTAGAAGCAGTTCCACCGTTTGCTCTCCAATAAGAGGATGACCGGGAACCGCATAGGTCACATCCTCCTCTTTCAGAAGACAGGTGACAATATGTTGGTAGACATCGTCAAAACAGTCCTGAGATTCATATACTGCGTCAAATGTATTAAACTTAATACCCTTTTCCTCTAGTGATCTGGCGGTGGGATGTACCGCTGTTCTCAGCCATAGGTTTTTCGCTGATTGCAGTGCTTCCCAAGCCTCAACGGATAGCTGTCCCAAGGTGCCTGGCCCAAGGCCCACGATAACGATCATAACCCTCTTCCTCCCCAGCAAGATGGCTTGTCCAACAAATACTCCTTCAGCTTTCCATTTGTCTTCCCAGAAATCCTGCCGCAGTCTTGACTAGTTTTAGCTCAACCTCACCCACCGGCTCCCCTACAGTTGCCGAGGCGATAATCACCACTCCGACCGGATCACCCCCTGCGATAATCGAGGCGGCAGCCATGGTGCTAACCTGCCAATCACTCTCCTCACCCTCTACAAGGTCCAGTTCCTCATCAAAGCCAGGTCCTGCAAGGATCGCAGCGCGTTGTTCCATAATCCTTTCCAGCTGCTTGGTCACATGATTGTCCTTCAGGTGCCCAGACATGGGGCCCGCTACTGCAATCACCACGTCACGGTCCGCAATGACAGCTATTTTATCAGTATTTTCGTACAGCGAATCCACATACTCCTGGGCAAAGCTACCCAACTCTGCTACTGGGGAGTATTTCTTAAGAATGACCTCCCCGGTCCGATCGACGTAGATCTCCAAGGGATCCCCCTCGCGAATTCGTAGGGTTCTTCTGATCTCTTTAGGAATCACCACCCGCCCAAGATCATCTATCCTTCTTACGATACCCGTTGCTTTCATTGGTTAACCTCCTCAACCAAGTCACAGATTTTCTGTTGCTGCCCTGGGGTTTGCCATAGCCTTCCAAACGATAGTATACACGAAGTACAGACTCCTTATTCCTTACTCACCACTGGCCCGAGGTAGAGAATCTCTAATGTTCATACAGATTCTTGTAACCACCTCTAGCAATTCGTCCTGATTAAGCCCCGGCCTGATCCTGATCAAAGGTGAATTACCATGGACCACAGTAACCTTTCCTCTGAACTCCTCAACGCAAGCCCGCAGACAATCAGCAGGAATCTGCACATCCGGAAGAAACCTAAACACTACATGACGTGCCTCCTGGGCAATGGAGTCCACTCCGATCTTTTGGGCAATCGCCTTGATCAGAGCAACCTTAAGTAACTTACCTACCGACGGTGTCACCGGCCCATACCGATCCTCAAGCTCTACGGTAAACTCATCTATATCACTTTGGCTTTTGAGTCTGGCGATACGTTTATAGATCTCAACTTTCTGGCGGGAGTCGTTGATGTACTCATCATCAATGTAGGCATCCACCGCAAGGTCAAGCACTGGCTCGTGGGGTTCCTCTTCTATCTCACCGGAAAGCTCCGTAATTGACTCCTCAAGTAAACGACAGTATAGTTCAAACCCAACAGAAGCGATGAAACCATGCTGTTCTGCTCCTAGAATGTTCCCCGCCCCCCGAATCTCCAAATCCCGCATGGCGATCCGAAAGCCAGATCCAAGATCCGTAAACTCCTTAATCGCTTGGAGACGTTTCTCCGCATCTTCTGTCAACACCTGGTCCTTTCGGTAACAACAGTAGGCATACGCGATTCGATTGGATCGTCCCACCCGGCCTCGAAGCTGGTAGAGCTGAGAAAGGCCAAATTTGTCGGCATCATAGATAATCAGCGTATTAACATTGGGGATATCCATACCCGTTTCGATAATCGTCGTACAAACCAACACATCGTATAGCCCATTCATGAAATCAAGCATTACCTGTTCTAGTTCCCGTTCCCCCATCTGCCCGTGGGCCACTGCAATGGAGACCTCGGGGATCAACCGGCTTAGCTGTTCGGCAATTCGTTCAATCCCCTGTACCCGGTTAAAGACAAAATAGACCTGTCCGCCCCGCGCCTTTTCTCGTAAAATGGCATCTCTAATGGTATCTTCATTGTACTCCACAATATAGGTTCGAATCGGATAGCGATCCTCAGGCGGAGTCTCAATCACACTCATATCCCGGACACCAACCAAGGCCATGTGCAAGGTCCTCGGTATTGGTGTAGCAGATAAAGTAAGAACATCTATACTCTTACGCAGCTGCTTGAGCTTCTCTTTCTGCTTAACACCAAAGCGTTGTTCCTCATCAATAATAACAAGTCCTAAATTCTTAAATTGGACATCCTTGGATAGCAGACGATGCGTGCCAATGACAATGTCCACACTACCATCCTTAAGACCTTTGATGGTGCCTCCTTGCTTGCTTGCGCTCTCAAACCGACTCAGCACCTTCACAGTCACTGGAAACTTGGCTAGCCTAGCGGTAACTGTTCGGTAGTGCTGTTGGGCGAGAATAGTCGTGGGAACCAACATCGCCACTTGAAATCCATCCATCACTGCCTTGAAGGCGGCCCGTAGTGCAACCTCTGTTTTCCCATAGCCCACGTCTCCACAAAGCAGTCGATCCATGGGTCTAGGCTTTTCCATATCGTCTTTTACTTCCTTAGCCGCTTTAAGTTGATCCGGAGTCTCCTCAAACTCAAAGGCATCCTCAAATTCCCGCTGCCATACAGTATCTGGAGAGAAGGCATTTCCCTTAACCGTTTCCCGGGCCGCATAGAGTTCCAGTAGATCCTTTGCGACCTCTCGGACGGATTCTTTTACCTTCCGTTTCACCTTGGACCATTCAGAACCACCTAGTTTGTTAACCTTTGGACTAACTTCATCACTGCCCCCGACATACTTCTGTAACAAGCTAACTTGATCAACCGGGACGTATAGTACATCTTCTCCGGCATATTTAACAACTAAATAGTCTTTATGGACACCGCTAACACCTATGGTCTTTACACCAGTATATTTGCCAATACCATGATTGACATGAACAACATAATCCCCTTCGTTGAGTTCATTCCAGTCGCGGATCCGCGTGCCCTTAGGACCCCGCGTGCCCCGAACCTTTTGCTTTGCTTTGCCTTGGATTTCCGCATCACTAAGTACCAATAGCCGCGTCAGGGGTAAATCAAAACCTGCCTCAAGATAACCACTTGTAACAATCACGTTCCCCGGCCGAATCTCATCCTCCGGTCGCAGCACGAAGCGGGCGGGAATCCCCTCTTCAATCAGCCACTCGGTCATCCGCTTAGCTCGACCTTCCGATGAAAGAGCGAGCAAAATGGAGAACCCCTCTCGTTTTGCTCGCTCCAACTCCTGGGTCAATAATTTGATCTTACCGTGAAACACATCAGGCAAGCGAGAGGAAACGTTTATTGACTGAGTAGGTGACATCCCAGGTACTCGATGGGCTAATGTAGAGAAGTATACGACACGCCCGTGTTGAAATCGTTCAAACAGATCAGTCCAAGGACAGAACATCCTAGCCTCCGCTGGCAGCGCCCTTCCTTTGGCAAGACCATCTACGTGCTGCTCCATGTATTCTTTCTCAATGGTTTCCATACTCTCGTAGACACGGCTTGGTTCATCCAAAATACAGATCTTCTTCGAGAAGTAATCCAACAAAGTAGCCTGATTCGGGTAAAAGTAAGGTTGGTACTGCTCCAGGGACGAATCATAAACTCGGTTCTCAATGTACTCAATATGGCGCGCTACCGTCTGTCTTAATGTATCCGCGGTTGACTCCTTTGCTCTGCTTAAGCGTAAGGCCTGCTCAGAAACTGCCTTGTTAATCTCGATCAACGCATCCTTTTTCAATCGATCCGGCATGAAAAACTCGCGGGCCGGAGTGATATACACCGTTTGGTGGCGTTTGTATGAACGCTGATCAATTTGATCAAACTCTCGGATTGAGTCGATCTCATCATCAAACAGCTCAATCCTGACCGGATTGGAGAATGTGGGGCAAAAGATATCAATGATGCCACCCCTTAAGGAAAACTGCCCGGGGTCTTCAACCAAGTCCACCCTCTGGTAGCCACCAGCAATAAGTTTCTCGATAAGCTTATCTAGGTCAATCGCTTCACCCTGTGTTAGATTCTCGCAATAGGAACGAAAGACTTGGGGAGGCAATAGATAACGGGACAGCGCCTCAACAGGGGCAACAATAATTGATGTCTCTTGACACAGTAATTTACCAAGTACCGCCATCCGCATCGCGCGCAGTTCCGGTTCCGTAACCACCGATTCGTGGGGCATTGTGGATATTGCGGGAAACAATGCCACCCGGTTCGATGTGACAATATTCTCCAAAGTCAAATATATCTGTTCAGCATGGTAGTGGTCTGGAGTGACTACCAAGAACGAAACGCCACTGCCCCTTTGAAGCAGCGCCTGGAACATTGCGGCAATACCTATCACTTTTGATGAACCCGATGCCCCAATAACCATGGTCTCCTTGGAGCCCTTTTGCACCGCTTCGATCACCGGGGCAAACTCTATAGATCTGGATACCACATGTGATAGTCCAGTTAAAGCCACACTGGCTCCTCCTCGTATAATCAATATGTCTATCCGTTATACTTATTCATTGCGGTCTCGATGCCTTCTTTCAACCAACACGACAAGCCCAAAACAGCCTTATCCAGTGCGGGTATAAAAAAGTCAGCCCACTCCCCTTGAGAGGGTTCAGATAATACAAAGTCCCGTCCGACCATTCCTTCGGGAACTGGGCCTATGCCGATCCTTAGACGAGGAAAATCCGACGTTCCCAATGCCTCTATAATCGACTGCAGTCCCCGATGCGACCCAGCACGGCCCTGGGCTCGTAACCGAATGCGACCCGCAGTCAAATCTAGGTCATCATAGACAACAAGCAGCTGCTCCGGCTCTATTCGACGGTTTTTGCACAGACTTAAAACCGACTCTCCACTATTATTCATATAGGTCGTCGGCTTCAACATCAGAAACTTGGTTCCGTTTAGATCTCCTTCGGCCCACCGACCGGAATAACCCCTCCGGTGTATCCGTATACCAACTTCATTGGCCAATTGATCTAAAACTAAAAAGCCCATATTGTGCCTGGTTTTTGCATACTTCTCCCCAGGGTTTCCTAGCCCAACAATGTACTTCATAACGGTTAGTCTTTAGCGCAACGGCTAATTAGCCGTATGCGACCTAACCCTGCACATATCCATGCGCAGGGCTGCCTCCTTACTTAGTCTATGAGTAGAACAAGTCACTAGTGACATTATTCCTCTGTTTCATCATCCTCGGCAGCTTCAACCCCTTCAGCTGCGTCAGCTTCCTCAACATCCTCGTCTTCCTCGTCCTCAACATCCTCGTCCTCAACTTCCTCTTGACTAGGTGCCACGACTGTAACTACCGTTTCATCTAAATCAGTTACATACTTAGCGCCCGACAATTCGTCTAGATCGGCCACAGTAATGATATCGCCAATGGAAAGTCCAGCCACACTTACATTGACTTGATCCGGAATTTGTGTCGGCAGACACTCAATTTCTACTTCCCGCAGAATATGGGAGATAATGCCGCCATCACCGGTAATACCTGTACCTTCATCAACCAACACAATCTCGACGGAAGTCTTGATTTCCTCATCTAGTGCTACCTCATGGAAATCCACATGCACAACATCACCGCGAACTGGATCCACTTGAACCTCTTTAAGCAGTGAAGGCCGAGACTGTACCTGATCGTCAACGGAAACTTCTAGGTTTACCAACTGACCAACGCCCGTATCAGCAAGAAACCGGTTGAATTCACCGTTATCTAGGGTAACCATCATATTCTCTTTACCCTTACCATAGATAATCCCAGGAACACGTCCCATACGGCGGAATTGTCTTGAGGCGCCTTTCCCGGTCTTAGCACGCGTCTGTGCGGTAAGAACCACACCTACCATAGTAAATTACCTCCCTAAATATGCAACGGACACACGCCCGCTTAGTATATCCTAGAAACGTTCACCATATTATATCATTGGGGCATAGGCTGGTCAATAGCCACATCGGGCGCAAGCCCCGTCTTTAGGTTTTAACACCATGATTATTCAGGAGCAACCAAAATAAAAAACATAGGGAATTGGCGCAAATATGCGCCTTTTTTATTCCAAATAATACTTGCAAAAGGATCCTTTTGGGTGTATAATTAATGGTGTTAAATGGTGTTACTAAGGAGGGTAACTTGTGGCATTCTTCCTTAAAAAAACAAACCTCAAAAGGGGTGTCTATCTGCAGATCTATGAGTCCTTCTACGACCGTAGCAAAAAAGGAACGGCTCACAAATCTTACAAGGCCGTT
>JALNWK010000050.1 GCA_023230925.1 Limnochordia bacterium | reverse complement strand
GATACGTTCCACCCATAGTTCCTTCTTGGCTTGATTCTTCAAAATACCAACTCCTTCCCCGTGATGTATTGATTATCTCATCACTACCAAGAAGCAGGTATGTGTGCTAGCTTTGACGCTTACGATAATACCTACTAAGGGATGGTGGGCGCCGTGAACACACGAAGAAATAGGTCTGGAGCCGATGAAAAAATGTACCTGAAAGGCAAGTCTTCTGATTTTACCGACTATGGCGACTCCACAGGCGGATGACATGGCTCTGTTGAGTAGTGGGCGTGAGCGTTTTCTATTTTGGTCTGGCTATAGCTACCTGGTTTATTTCTGCCCCAGGGGAAAAGCGTGTAGATTAGCTGACCCACTTAGTACAGCCTGAGAAGCAATCCTTCAACAAGGAGAGAGTTCATCGACAGCCCAGGTAGGAGGAAACCTCACTAATGTATCGCAGGTACTGGGTTTTAACCGCGGTAATGGCACTATACACAATATCATCGTCAATTGTCTGATACTCGTGCACAAGAATATTGCGAAGCCCTGTCGAAGCGGCAATCTCAAGGGCAAATTGCACATCAATCGCTCCGACTTCCGCAAGATCAATGAAGGAATTGAAGTAGTCTTTTGGCGGTCCCTTACCCAGGTGTTTCAAGATCATGTTGTTAATGTCGGTGGCGCATTCCACAATAAGCTGGATTTCCCGTTCAATCGCTCGTTTCAATACTATCTGCTTCTTATACTGCTCCAATGATACCTCATCAGTCATTCCGTCCAATTCCTGATAATACTCGAGCAATACCTCCAGTTTACTACAGATAGCCTCGTTGTTGTGCATCCTTTAACACCTCCTCGATCGAATTCCCAATATGCCTTATCCTTTCTCTAACAACGTTTTGAAGCTCGTAACTCTGTTTTATGTAGTAAAGACAGTATCTGTCAAAGAGACCGTTTTCCTTTTCGTAAAAAGGTCTACCGTGACAGGCTACCTCGTACCGGAGCAACGGATCAGCCCTTCGTAGATCCACCAGATCAATTTCGGATTTACGGTGGAAGATGATCAAATCCCGTATAAGCTCAAAGTATTGATCGGATTTGAGCAAGTTTTTCGATACAAAAGCAATATCGATATCGCTTTCTTCATGATAGAATTCGGTCCCATAGCTACCAAAGTACGCCAGGAACTCAAGGCCATGTTTCTCTGCAATATCAGTAATGGAATCATGCGGTAGCTCAAATTGTCCCACTCTACTCACCGACCTTACCAGACTGTCCTTATTGTTTAGTATATCATAATCATGCGAGCACGAGCATTAGAAAACACGAATTACATCCTACTACTCACGCGGTCTCCAGGGAATCCCGATAGGCCTGCATTGCAACGATGATCGCCCTGAAAGTATGTGCCACAGCACCTATGCTAAGCGATCACATGATCCGGATACTCCCGCAATAGAATCTCTCACTTGGGGGGGCTAGGGCGTGTAAGGGAGTGTGAAAGCGCGCAAAGAGGCATGGGAACAATCTCCCATGCCTCTTGCGCTCAGACGCCATAAAAGCTAAACTGGTAGCGATCAATGTTCTTGATTGTATTGAGGATAAATCCCAAGTTCTTCGTTTGTTGCCGGGCAAAGCCTCATGGCTTGACCTCCGCTTCCGGCAAGTTCTGCTTGCATCACAGTTGATGCGTCAACGACGAACCTTTCGATCTTGACTCCATTACGAGGACCATCGGAGTACACATGAGCTATATACTTCTCATCCGGTGGTAGAAAGTCCAGGGTCAGCTCCACTGTCCTTGGATTTTCGTTGGTCATGGTTCCTACATGCCATTCGGATCCCTTTCGACGGGCAATGGATACAAAGGACCCGATCTCCCCACACAGTACCTTGGTGTCATCCCAGGTCGTTGGTACGTGCTCGAAGAACTCTATCTCGGGTTCACCCCGGTAATCGCTGGGCCGATCATACCAAAACAGAAACTGCAATGGACTATAGAACACTACAGTTGCTGCCATTTGATGTGCATGTGTTGTCTTTAACCGTTTGTCGTAATAGCAGATTGTATAATCCGCCGCCCCTGCGGGGAAACGCACAAAGGGAAGAGTAACATTGTGGGTAGCGGTAGGCATATGTTCATTACCCTGGACACCCTCTTGGGTGAGTAGGTTAGGATAGGTCCTACTAAATCCTGTGGGACGATAGGCATCATGAATGTCAATGAGCAGCTGGTAATCAGCAGCCTTGCGCACCGCATCTAGAAGCCATTTTGTCATTTCCTGTGTGCCCACTTGGACAAAGCCAAACTTGATTCCCTTCAGGCCCCACCTAGCATATATAGGTAGTATTTCATCAAGCTGTCGTTCTAAGGCCCGGCGGTTCACATAAACAAACACTCCAATATCGTGCTTGTTGGCATAACTGATCACTTCTTGTAGATCGAGACCTTGATGACCCTTGCCTACACGGTTAGGATCCAAGGTGACTTTGGTAGCATCGGCCTTGTTATCGGTCTCGGGTCCATACCAACCGGAGTCAAAGGCAATGTACTGAATGTTGTGCTTTTTGGCGAAATCCACTAGGGTCTTAGCACCCTGGGTGGAAAGGGTGACTTCCCGCATAATCTTCCCCGGCTTGATCCATGAGGTATCCTTAATCTGGTTCTTCTGGTTAAGGTTCAGCACCAGGTAATTGTTCTCGATCAGATCTCCCGGTTTATCCCCGAGGATAAAGACCCGCCAGGGAGTGGCAAAGGGTGTCCGTCCTTTGACTTCATCAGCAAAGACTACTCTTAAGATGTCAGTATCCTTGCGCAGGGCACTAAGACGCATCATCGCATAGTCATAGAGGTTAGCCTCTAGCAAACAAGCAACTTTACCATGGGCATACTCAATCGTTAGGGGGCTTTCACAGTTGGGTTTCACATCCCTAGGCGAGACCCTACTGTAATCCCCTTCGGAGCCGTGTTCCTCGTAGACCATCGCACCCTCCGGCAGGTTAAACTGGGTGAACTCACTGGCAATGGTGAAATTCCTAAGGGTCTTCTGCTCGGGCAGCAGGTATCTGAAGGCAACTCCTGCATTATAGGCCCGGAATTCAATCTTCAGTAAACGGGAGGGCGTCTTGTCCTCTTTTAGCACAATCTCCAGTTGGTTATATTCATCCGTAACCAGACTACGTTCCCCGTATACTGGTTCCCAATTATCATTGTGGTAGGTCTTTTCGGAGTCCACCACCACGAAATTGCTTAAGAGGAGACCGTCGTCTTTTAGTATGAGACCTAATAGTGATTCACATACGATCTCCTGTTCATCGAATTCAATACTATAGGCAGCACATCCTTGACCATAGGAGCTACCAACCAGATTCACCTTTACATTGATTCTACCGTCGGGGGATCGTAATCCAATTGGTAGAGCATATACACTCGGTGATAAGGTTAGGGTCGCCAATACGATACAAAGCATGACTAGTAATTTCAACATAGTGTAAACCTCCCGTTACTGATGGGGATTAGAGCTGTCAACTGGCCTGTTATCCCCTGATCCTCATATTTTCACTTTGATGTGGAACTCAGGGCTGAACATGCCACTTTAGAGCATCTATACCGGACAATCCCCTCAGGTCCAAAACACAATCTGTCTTCGCATAGTTGTTAAAGATAACCCGCTGATTCCGCCGCACATAGCTTCCTTGATGTACCCCAAATAGATCCTGGCTTAAAACGAGCAAATGGCCATCGGTCTCAACGGTGTCTTCGCCGATCTGCCAGGCCACATTGCTGTTTTCGTGCATGCGCCGGCCGGCGGTGGTGTTTAGGATCACCTGCCAAGTCCGATCCACTCCCGTAAAAGATAAACCCAGACCATTGGGTAACTCCATCAGCTTAGATTGGAGCATGTCCGGATGCGCCCGGGAAATCATCGTGATAAAATGCCCGTTCCGATCCGTTTCCTGGGTGCTCGCCTTCAGAAACGGCCGTTCTTGCAGATCAGACCCATAGCCGGCCTCGGTACTCCAGTCTAGAGGTTTGGGGCTAAAGACGGAAAGATACAGCTTCTCAGTTCCGTTTTTCAAGGTCACTACATCATCGGTCAACGAGAAGGTTGCCGGAGTATGCCAAAGCAACTGATAGGTTGACGGTTCAAAGGCGAAGACGTCATCGACCACAACTAGGATATCATCAAAAAGGAATAGAGTTCGGGTGGCTCGCCGGACTAACCGAGACAAAGGACCAGTCAACTCCGCGGTTACCTTCTGGTAATGCTTATTTGTGCAAGGATGAAGGAGTTGACCTCTAAAGCGTAAGCCATACAGCAAATCGTCTTTGGGGCCACCTTGATCATTTACTAGTAGGGTACTATGGGCGTAGGTCTGACAATAATAGCTGTGGTATTCAGGGGCACTATATCTACATGTGCCGGAGTCAGCTACGAATTGCACCCCCCGATCAAATACGATTAAGGCCCCGCAATCCGAGTGGGCATGATTCCATACATCCCCTGCCCGCAGTGCCACAAGCATGTCCCGATCACATGAGCGCAAGAGCGCCCATCCAATATCCGGATACATTGCCAAGTCCTCATAGACCGGTGGCTTCGCCTCAAGGGTGTCATCGTACCACAGTAACTCAAAGGGATTCTGGGGATAGGGTCGTACCCGGCGAAAATACCACTGTAATTGCTCGTCTCGGTACAATGATGCTAGTCGCGCGAGAACCATTGGTTCAGCGGTCTGATGAAGATGATGATCACCAAAGTCCGGAGTACACATGCCCTCGGTGGTCTCATAGATGGTATCCAAATAAAACTTACCTGTCTTGGCCAGCTCCGGAAGCTCGTAAACCTTCGGTAGCTGACCGGAACAACAGGCCAAAGCTTCATAGAACTTAAGTAGATATATTAACGTATAATTGCAGTAGGTGAAGCTTTCGTAAAAACCACCCTGCTCCCCGAAATTACCGGGCTTGTTCCACAATTCATTGCCCTTGTAAGTCACAAATTCATCTAGGGCAATGGTGATTTGTCCTAACCAGTAGGCCCGGTCCTTTAGACCACGACATGCTAACAACGCCACTGCAGAGGCACCAATACATACGGCCCACCAGTTGTGTCCCATGCTATCTAGACAATGCACCCGCAAGGCTCCATCTACCCAATCCCGTATCATCGGTTCAATGCCCAAAGACCACAAAGCCGCTTCCGTAGTCTGCCGCCGCTCATCGTCCAGAATAGGACGAATCCAATCGTAGGCGATACCTACCCCGCAGGCTACTTCCGAGGTATCTAGGTCACTGTACCAAGGAGGCACCCTCCTTAGCATAGCCGGCTGGACCCAGTACTCAAGACTGATTAGTTCGCTGATTAATGCATCTGCAGCCAAAGCATAGGTTTCATCCTTAGTCAACTGGTACGCCAACCCCAAAATCTGTGCCTCACTGGCGCTTTGGCGTTTGTCAATGTCTCCAGGGGACTTTCCCGGTTCTTTTTCCAATAACTTATCCGCCAATTGGAGGATATGCTCCCGCCCCTTGCCTAGGGGTGTATCTATAGCTGCCCTTTGGCAGCGCACTAACCATTCGCTAGATATGTATAAATGATCCATCAATGGCGATTCACCTCATACCTTGCTACAACAAGTCAAAAGACCGCTCTTTCAAACCCTCTACCAATGCCTGGTACCGACAACTACCTGATACCGCCATGCAGACCCGCTGGACCAATTCGCCTCGCCGGTCCTCCATGTCATGATCGCTACGCCAGTTACCATAGCCATTGGTATATCCTTAAGGGTAATCTTCTTCTGGTGCCAATCATTAATGTGCCCGTAGTCCCATTCGTTAGAGCTTTTCTGAAACAGAATCAACCTTAGCTTATCCATTCTCTTCGTTCATTTTCCCACGAAGCTTCAGCCTGTGGGGGGCGTTTAGGCAGAATACCAGAATATGGCAAGACACGCAACATAATCTTGTTATCACCCGAGGACTGTTCTTTGGTAGGGGTGATCGCCCCAAGCTAAGCTTCACCAGGAACCATGGATTTCGCGAATCATCTTCCCGACTACGGGAACGGTAGCCATATACCGGGGTGTTTGCTCCCAAAGACCGTGGGCAAGCTCCATCGCTCTACTGTTCTTCCCCGTTGGTCAAACTACCGTAGATAGGTATCGGCGCCGGAAACACCGGCGCCGACCATCCTTTACCTATTGCACAACGTTAACTGTAACGCCATCAACAGGTGTCTTGCTGATGCCAATCCAATCAAACAGGGCATGCACTTCAGCATCACCGAAGTCGATTACTTCACCTGGTTCACCAATACTAATGCGAAGAGCTCTTAGCACCTTACCCTCCGGCAAGGGAGTGGCCACTTCAAGCCATTCATCGTTGACGTTGCGGTAGTAAGAAATCTGCCTATACCATTTACCGTCCACAAATACCTCCGCATTCAAATGTACATCCTCCATCATCTTGATTCGGAAAACAATGGTGGGGTACCCAACCATGTCCATCCCCGTCTCACCAATAAGGAAGTCCCAAGCACAATTGTCCCGCATGTCGCTTGTGTCCAGGTACCACATCTTGCCGATTCCCTCTCCTGCAGGGTCAAACCCTCCAAGCAAGTAGTTGTTGTTTGCAAAGGGAACCCACAGCTTTACCTCATCGACATCGAACTCGGTGACCATCTTGAGTTCTCCCCACGATGCGAAGGTAGCTGGTGCAATACAAACCAACAGAAGAACTAGTGCGATACTGATCATAGATACTTTTTTCATTTTCTTTCCTCCTTGTCCTGTTCCTGGTTTTAGTGATATTTGTTTATTGCCCCAACATAATGCGACTTCTAGTTGTCAGGGTCAAACAGAACTCCTCTGGAGAGATTTCTCCTTTAATCAGTTTATCCATCAATGGATTCCATACGTTAGACCACCGTCGATACTCCGGGAAAGTCGGCATTGGTTGTCCACTGAAGAGTAATTCCCAGTAGATATCCGTCGGTTTGATGATCGAAATATGAGAGCTAATGACAGCTTCCTGATACTCTTTCACCACCGACAAGCCACCGTAACCAGTCTGTGCTCGCTTAAGTTGTACATCAGGACGGGCCAAGTACTTTACTAAACGCCAAGCCTCCTCTGGGTGCTCGCTGTTGGCGCATATCGCTACAGCGGAACCCCCAAGCATGGCGACCTTCTTCGGTTCGTCATTCCATGGATGCCACATCAGTCGGACCGGATTATCAAATTCCTTTTCCTGTCTCTCCCAGTACGGGAAGTCATAGGCCCCACCGCCAATGTACATACCACATTTATCTAGGGTTGAGTAGTGTCCAGGACTCGATACAACCCCTTTTTCCACTAAGTTTTGCAGGAATTTTACAGTCTCGATTCCCTTCGCGTTGTTAATTGTTACGTCAGTGAAGTCTTCATTGAATACCTGAACGTCATTTGACCAGAACCAGCTCTGCAGACCCATAAAGTGCCACCAAAAACGAGCACCTTCCTGTTTGAACTCGCCATTATCGTAAATAGTGAGCTTGCCAGCATACTCCTCAAAGGTATCCCAGTCCCACTCGGAGTAATCGGGAAGGAAAAGACCTGCCTCTTCAAATACGTTGGGGTAATACACGGCCAAGTCCCTTGCAAAAGCCGTCAGCGGCATGGCCCAAAGCCCTTCATCCCTAGTGAAAAACTCGATCGCCCAGGGAACAAACTCATCTTCATCCACATCCGCATCAGCCGCAAAGAACGATTTGAGGTCCCAATAGGCCCCTGACTCGTACCAAGAAGGAAAATCATCGTAACTAACCATAGCAATATCCGGCATAGTGTCGGTGACGATAGAGACAGTAAATCGGGTGATGAAATCAGCTGGCTGGCTAAATTCCACTTCGATATCCGGGTTTTCCTCCATGAAATCCTCGATGATCTGTTTTTCCCCTTCGAACATTTGTGAATTTAACCATCCGGCCCAATAGGATATCTTAGTTTTTGCTCCGACGGTCGCTGAAAATGCGAGGCAAAACACTAGTACAAATCCAATAACCAGTCGTTTTCTCATGAATATATTCACCTCTTATATTCTTCATATTCTTAACTATAGTTCTAATCGTTGCTGAATTGACAATTACTTCGGTTAGCTACGAAACGCCTCACCTTCTTTCTAAAAGCTGCGTTTTCTGGGTGATCTATGAGCCTAAACCTTTGAGACAGTATACACACATTTTAAAAGAAACTGTTAATGTTCTACTCAGGGTTTATTGCGATTCCTTGTAAGGTTCACACTTTTCGTTATTCCCTGTCTTTACATCACACAAAACACACATAGGCTGAGTCTTTGCACACTGGTGCTACTATGCCTTAAGCCTTACAGACGAACTCCGGATAACCAATTCTGTATCAAATAGAATCTTCGTCTGCTTCGGCTTCTCCCCATTGATCATCTTGATTAACATCCGCGTTGCCGTTTCCGCCATTTCGTAGTAGAGGCACCTTACACTAGTAAGCTTGGGCCTTGTTATATCTGCGATCATCGTATCATCGAATCCAACGATCCCCACATCTTCCGGCACTACCAAGCCCCGTTGTTCAGCAAGATCTTTAATCCTCAATGCCCAATAGTCATTAAAACAAATGAATCCGTAAGGCCCTGGGTATTGCATCACCCGTTCGAAATGAGCGTCTAACTTGCGATTATCCACTACGAGTGCATCATTGAACTCCCGGTCTTGTTCTCGTAAGGATGCTCTGTAACCTTCCCGTCGCTCAAAATCCACAGGAACAGTATTTTCACGTCCTGGCGCGTCAGCTCCCGGTCGATGACCCGTTACATAGGCAATAGTCCGATAGCCCTGTTCAATCAAGTGGTTTGTGGCCAAATACGTTCCTTTGTGATTATCGGCGTGTACGTAGTTGACCCGGGGTGCATCAAGTTTGCGATTGACTAAGGTAAACGGTAGTTCCGCCTCATAGATGCGGTCAATTAGCCTATCTCCCATGGCACTGTAAAACAAAATCACGCCATCAACCCTTTTCCGGTTAATGAGCTTGGTTACCTTTTCCTCATTGGAGTCCTCTACTAAGGAAATATTGTAATCATTAGCAAAACAGACTTCGCTAATACCACCTAAAATCTTGCCCGTCACAAAATCCATGTTTCTCATCCAACTCAAGGGAGCAACCACACCAACCGTTCCGGTCCGTTGATGGACCATATGTCGCGCCGCAACATTGGGGGTGTATCCCAGGCGGTCAATAACCCGCGCAATGCGGTTTGCTGTCTCTTCGCTCATTTGCTCCGATTTCTTGTTCAGGAAATTGGAGACTGTAGCCGGAGATACGTTAGCTTCCTTTGCTATCTGCCGAATTGTGACACTCATACCCCAACACAACCTATCACCATTAATGAACTGCTATGGTATATATCTTCTATACCGTTTCAGTAATTCCTTCTTTTGTTCGGAGGTTTTTCCTCTGTTTTTCCGATTTGAGCAACCAATGTTAATAAGGCCCTGTACTACGGCATTCCCAGACAGATGCTGGTAAAACAGAGTGTTTGAACCGTCAACATAACCGACAATGAACTCATTCGTGACTCTGAATAGTCACTGTACCGTTTTACTACCACGCGGAGATCCCCGCCGACCACTACTTAGTAACTATGAACACTGCATGTCGAGCTCTTATCATCAAGTACCACAACTTCCGCCCCCGCCTAAGAACGGAAGCGTGGTATTGGCGCTAAGTCACAGCCTAGCGCCAATCGGTCTACAGGAATACCTGGACGTCATTGACTAAAACAGCGCAAAGGCCGCGAATCCCCCATTTGTCGTCCCACTGCTACCACACACCGGTAGCTGAAGACTCACCTTGTTCAGACAACTATCGCACATACGGCTCCTGATACAATACAGATACTTCGGACGATGGAACAATAAACGCACTATCAAAGTCGGTAACGATAGTCTGCCAACCGGAGTCGTCTTGTTCAGCTACAAATGAGCTCCGCTCCGTTGAGCTAAACTCAATTCCTCCATCGACGTACAGACTACTTCCATCCACAAGGGCGATTCTTATTACTTCCCCTGCGGCGATCTCTAGGGCCACGACAGTAGCATCGCTCTTTACGCCCTGCCCGTTAATTCCCTCGGTCCCTGTAAATACTAGTAACTGACGATCCCGATGCTGAATACGGTATCCCACGCCTTCCCCCATGTCTAGCTCCGCCACCTTAGCATCTGCCCCGTCGATATTGTTCAGGGTAATTGCAAAGAGTCCCGTTTGTCTCATGTCATTTACGATTGGCCCAAAGGCGTAGTATTCGGCGAACTCGTCATTGGGAAGGCATCCAGCCTTCATCTTGACATCAATCTCCTGGGAAAAGAGCGGAATAATCGTGGCGGATACCGATTTTCCTTTGATCACCACATGATTGTCTTGCACGTTAGTCTCACCCTGGGGATGAAAAAGCCACTCAAATTTCCGTGCCCTTTCAAGGGGAATCAGATCATCCATGATGAGCACCAAATCTGGCCCTAAAAGTAGCACGTATCGATAAGCTTGTTCTACTCTACGTGCATAGGCCTCGGTAAAATCAGCTTTGGCCACAGCAAACTGATCAACACCTACAGAAAACGAGACCGAAGGTTCTTTTTGACCTCTATTGGGTAGGGTATATTCCCTCTGCTCGAAACCATCTATCAACACTACATTATGGGCACGGGATGCCCGATAATAAGCCTGGTAGAGTGATGAACTGTAGGCAGTAACTCCCGAATCTACAATCAGTGGCTCTCCTTGGTAGTATACCTCGAAGCTACCAGCATCTCGATGGGCGTGACCAGCATTATGGCCGCTAATAAGGCCAACCACAGTGTCCCTTGGGCCCCAACCCGAACGCAGCACCGCCCATCCGATACCCCTGAACAGCTTGGCAGGACGCTGCAAAACATCCGGTACTGTTAGTGATATCTGCGCCGGTTCTCTTCCGTCTAGGTAGGGGTTATAAATGACGGAATAGGGACCCAAAGGAGACTTCATAAAGGTCAAGAACCAGTTTGCCACTGGATCATTACGTAGCAGATTGATTCCAGCTAGAGCGTTAGCATCACCCGATCCACCAGGAGTATCCCCGAAGGCTAATCCTTTGGCGGCAGTTCTGCTGCGATCAACAACTGCAGTCCAAGCGAAAAATTCAGGTACCTGATCAAGCCGGGAATGGTTTAGAAGACTCCAATCCCCTTCCGCTCTACCAAGGGCCACAAAGAACCTCACCGCATTGTATAGCGCGTAATTGGCATACCCGAGTGATTCGAAGTATCCTCCATCGGGATCGAAGTTCTGAGATACCCAGGCCCCCGGTGGATACCAAAGATACTTGGAAGTATCATACTCCTCCAATACTCCTCCATCAAATTCAATCCATGCTTTCATCGCTGTTTTAAAAGACTCTATATACTGCCTTACTTCGGGCGCTTCCGGTTCAACAGCTAGGGCACCAATAGCTGCTGCACTAATAGTCACAGCATACCAGTTGCCTTGGGGAGTCTGATGGGTACCATGGGGATTTTTCGTGTCAGCATTGGACCAATCAAGGAAAGCAGGAATGACCCCCTTTTGTATAATGGCTTCTCGAATAAGGCTTCGCTCTTCTTCAGTAAACAGATCATAGCACCAATCATAGACAAGCCCCACCGCGGCTGTAAAGGTCGATGACTCAAGGGTGGATATCCACGGAGGGTCGTACCGATCAAAGGAAGGAGCAACCCACCTCTCGAACTTAGCAACGGAAAGGGCTATCTCTTTTAGTCTATTAGCGTAGCGCATATCACCGGTGAGAAGATAGGCAATCCCCATCGTTTCAACTTGCCAGATAGCCGAGTCTGCAACCCCTCCGTAGTTGTCCTTGGGCTCTTTGGACTCCCAGGTACTATAAAGGGCTTCAGCAGCTCGTCCTAGTACCGTTCTTACGGTTCTATACAATTGTATATCGGTCTCCATTGCTTCATTAATCCGCTGTAAACCAGCAGTATTCACCAAGACTCTCGGGTGCACAGGACTCTGTGTTGCTTCCTGGCCACATATGGTTGTGGGAAAAAGAATCGAGATCATAATGGCAATGACAAACAAAGGTCCTAGAAATCTCGACCTAGACATGTATTGATGCGGAATAATTGGCATCTTCTTTTCCATAGAAATGAGCTCTCCTTACATTGTTTTACTGGTAAGCTCACCACTAAAAGTGGTAGCCGTCCAGTGAATAAACGGTAAACCTAACGTTCTCCAAAGTGAGTGTGACTTAGGTTATCCTGATTCACTCCGTTATAACTGCCAGCTGTCGAATCACGCCTTCCTGTCGGTCGATCATAAAGTGATTCGTAAAGCCTTGAACAGATTTCTTCGTCTCGTACTCACCGTAATAGGGCGAGTAAGCCCTCACTTCGATAAAACGCTCATCCAAAAATTCCATCAGAACCAGCCACCCTTCACCCCCTTTGGGCTCCCCTTGATAGTCTGCTAGGATCTCATACACAAAGTTGCCATGGTCTCCAATGGCCACCTCACTTCGCATCGTGGAGATACTGGTATGTCCACTCAGCACCAACCGTATATTCTGGTGTTTGCGCACAAGCTTCTCCCACATCTGTTCCCCATCATTCACAGTCTCATTGGGATCTTGGGAAATGGGATAGGCTTGGGGTGATGCACTGGTGGTAGATGGTGTTATTCGCTTACCGCTTGTTGATGTATAAGTATGGGTGATGATAATCACCTGGTGATCGTCGTAGGCCTCAACGATCTGGTTTGCCCATGCGAGTACCCCATCCCGAGGTCCGAACTCCAAAGACAGTACAAGAATTCTCTCCCCACCGAGCTGGAACGTATAGTAGCTATTCTCGTGGCGTCCTTCCTGAAAGACACCTCCAAAGTAAGGTAAATCCTGATAGCGACTTACTGGGAAGTAATTGTTAAAGAGTGTGCTGGTGCGGTTTTGCACACTCCCAGTCCGCGGCACTAGATCATGATTACCCACGGCAAGTACATAGGGGACAATACCGTCTAACACAGACAGTATTCGGTCAGCCCGTTCCCATTGAGTGTGGGTACCGTTGTTCACAATATCACCGACGTGTAGCATTAGGCGAATGTTCTGATCCTGGGCGTTGGCCGCCAGCCACTCGGTCTGACGGGTAAAGATGTAAGGATGGTCCTGGGTATAATACTGGGTATCCGGCAGCACAACGATACTGAAGGGATACACTTCACTTGCCTTCATTGATGGCAAGAAGTCTGTGAACAAATGGGAGGCACGACGGTTATCCGTATCTAGCACAGGAACACTTACTGCAGTGAACTCAACTTGCCACAACCCCTTCTTCTCGGCTTGGGGAACGACCAGGGATAACGGAACCGTGGTTGGCTCCTGGCCAATACTCAGCAGCCCAGCAAAACACTGTACAGGAGGGTATTCCTGACTGTAGTATCTTTTCTCTTCCTCATCCCAGATCTGCCGGGACAGGTTTGCCATAATCTCCACCCCAAGCCCGGCCGTATCGTAGTCGGCCTGAATATGTGCAGCCGATTGAATCCTACGAGCATCCCGTTCGAATGCAATACGATCATAGGCTACAGTCAAACGACCTATTGTTAGGTCGAAACGTCTAGTTAACCAAACGTGACCATCGTCTATGTAGAGCATCTCCAGGGTTATCTCACCGGGAGGAATCTTCATTAGCGATAGGGGAATATCCCTCTGCTCTCCTGCGGCAGCAAAGGGACCGATCTCATGAACCTCGCCAGTGGACCGATTCACGAAACGGAGGGAATACTCACCCGGGGCAGTAGCCCCTGGCACCAGCAAACGAGTAATTGCCTCTTCCGTTCGCTCAAACTTGAACTTGGGAGCCAGATTATCCTTCACCGAAAGGAGTTGCGTCTGGGAACCTACAGGTATATATTTCCGATAAACCTGTATACCTTCAACGTATACACCGGTGGTGCCGCCTCTCCTCTCCTGCAGAACACCAGCCACTGCCGAACTCAGCTCACCTTGGTTAGGTATATTTCCACGACCTCCCGAGGTCACTAAGCTCTCCTGGGTCGTGTCAAAAACCCACCAGGAAATGGCTCCACTATCCGCGTCATAACTAAGAAGAGCCTGATAAGTACTCCCCTTGCTCGGTGTAAGCGTAGCTAGTTCATTGGGCTTTTGTCCATCGATGCAAAGATGAATCCGCCATAAAGGCAGCCAACCCCCAGATACTTTCGACCATTCAAGGGTGATCTTAGGTTGCAGGCTCTCTTCTATGGAAGCAAATCCCGCCAAACATATTTTCTCTGTTGCCTGAACCGCCCAATTGGCGCCAACGGTTAGTGAGCTGACCGTTGTAAGCGAAGACTCCATCGCCGATACTGGCACAAGCTTTAGTTGATAGGTCTCGGCCTCGACGTATTGGAGATCTCCTTCAAGCTTCTGCTGAGGATCTGGAGTGACTAGTACAGTCTGTGCCCCCATCGGTTGTACAAGGAATATTGTGAATACCAATACTACAACGAACAATCTGCACATTACCTGGTTTTGCTGTTTAAGTTTCATTAGCACATCCTCCGTATCTAACATCAATAGGATCAAACAAACCCCTACGCTAGATAAAAGCACTTCATATCGCTTTTGTTTCGGTTTAGTTACGTTTCATGCACGCCTTAGTATATAGTTTCTAGATCGTTTTAGTAATTCCTTCCCGGAATAACAATTCCCTGCAAGTAAATGCGGGACGCCTTAGGCATGGGGCTTAGACCGTCACTATATAGAGGAAATACCAACAGGAATCATTGCGGAAACTAGCCTGTCAGAGATTACCAATACCACCAGACAAGGCGTCATCATCGTGGAGCTCTTTATACGAAACACTCCTAGTACCGGATCTATGGCGTTATCCGACGGGGATCGGTGGAGACTAAATCGGTACAGTCACACGTAAGAAAACACTAACTCCAAAAATCACACCGCGATCCTCTTACAGCCTATATATTAGACGAAATCAAGCAGGTACTTGGCAGTACCAGGTCGAATATATTACATTAATACAGAACCACGTTCTATTAAACTGAACCTTTGGGAAGTAGCAGGATAAACATATCGCAAGATTGTCTCTAGCAACTTCGCCGACTTAATCGCAACCATATGGTCTTAACAGCTTCTCGCTAGTATTTGGGTCTGGTGTTTGTTTTGCGTAAACATATTATCGACAAAACGGAGGTTGAAAGCCGTGGAACTAAATATTACCCGGTTAGCACCAAATAATCGAAGACTTCAAGTCGACTGGATGAAATCAGGCATTCCGTCTGGTGTATCACTCGCCATCCAGTATACGACTTCGGGAAAGGATTGGGATGATTGCGTTTCCTTCTCCGTTGAGCACGACCAAAAAAGGGCAATGATCAGTAATCTAGAAAACGGCCTTGATTACAGACTGCGTCTTGTGGCCTTAGATGATCAAGAACAGGTATTAGTAGAAAGTGCAACAAGGCTATTTAGGACCGGCTTTGTTCCCGGGGTAGCAGTCAACTACATCCATCCCGAGGATTACACGTATAATTTCTCGGGTCGCTCACCTGCTAGCCCATCCATTGTAAAGCTGCCGACGGGAAAGCTAATCGCTTCCCACGACGTTTTCTGGGGCAATCACGGGCAGAACTTGACCCTGGTATTTCAGTCGAGTGATGAAGGTAACACTTGGGAGTTTCTATCTGAGATCTCTCCCTGCTTTTGGGGCAAACTCTTTCTGCACCGAAGTGCCCTGTATATGCTTTCAACCAGCACAGAGTACGGCGCCTTATTGATCCGGCGAAGTGATGACCAAGGAAGAACTTGGTCTGAGCCAACGGAGATTCTACCCGCTGGAGACCGTAAGAGTGGCGGCCCACACAAGGCGCCTGTGCCCGTGTTAGAATATCAAGGTCGCCTGTTCAGCGCAGTTGAGTTAGGCTCCTGGAGTTTGGGCGGCCATGACGCTGGGGTAGTATCTGCACCGGTGGATGCTGATTTGCTGGATCCAAAAAGCTGGACTGTAACACCCTTTTTACCATACGATCCCACCTGGCCCGGAGCAATCCGAAACGGTGAAAACCCGAGTATGCTTGAGGGGAACGTTGTGGTAACACCAAACGGAAAGCTGGTTAATATCCTTAGATATCATACCAGGGGCGGTCAGCCGGACTACGGCAAGGCGATTATGCTCGACATTGATACCGATCGTCCTGCGGCACCGCTCAAATTCCGACAAGTAATTGATTTTGAGGGTAACATGTCCAAGTTTACAATTCTATACGATGAACAATCCAAAAAGTATTGGTCCCTTGTTAATCGTGTCACCACCGAGAATGTGAACCAGCGAAATGTACTGACCTTGGTTTCATCAACCAACCTAGTAAACTGGAATATTGAGGCGGACATCCTTAACTACGAGGACAATGGGTGGCCTGAGGATCTAACGAAAGTCGGCTTTCAGTACGTGGACTGGCTAATCGACCATGACGATATACTCTTCCTATCAAGAACCGCTATTAATGGCGCTTGGAATTTTCATAACGCCAACCATATTACATTCCACAGAATAGAGAACTTCCGGTCTATTAGTAACGTTTTAGACTGACGTTAAGATAGGAACCTGATAGGCTACAACTATCAAGCCTATCAGGTTCCTATCGGAAAGCAACCATGGCATTTTAGGTTGTATCGCTAGAAGGATCACACTTAGTCCGACCTGTTAATAGACCCTGTTTCGAAACATTTCCTCAGTTCTTGATTGTTGACTTCCTATTCGCAGATCATAAGCCCCTACAAGGTCTTTATCCTTCAATAGTCATACTAATCACTCTGTATCCACCTAGGGTGACTATAGCCCGGTATACTCCGCTTTATGTGCGATTTCTGTCCGTCACACCAGAGATTTGCCTCCGACTTACTTCAGGTTCCACCTTGCGATGGACACACTTGTCTTCAGCTATACACATCCCGCTATCAGAGGATGTTGGGAACTTGCACCAGTTAGACTACACCCATGCAGGGCTTCCTCCATTACACTTCGTTACCAGCTCTTTACTTGGTCCCCCTCAGCCTAACTAGACCCAGCTGAACACAGTCCGCACCGATGTCGCTTTGGTATAAGACGACCCGAAAGAATCGTACCGGCGTTTCTTCAGTTACCACTCCTTTTACCTCTAGGTGAAACCAATCATCCTGTTGCTCGGTGACTATGGGAGCATAATCAAGTTCCAGCCATGTTGCACCATCTCCTGAAACAGCTAGGCCTAGCACCTGCTCCACTTCTTCGACTAAGGAATACAATTCTAGATGATACTCCCATAAATCGGTGGTTTCCCAAACCAAGTACTCAGTGCTATTGTCTTGTCGCACCTTTCGATTGGGATCGCCAAATAGAATATCAGGCGTATATGCATACGTCCAACCAGCAGATTCGTCACTAGTTTGTGAACAGCTGACTGTACCAAACCATGCCGAGGACTCAGGCGGTCGGAAATCATCGATGATCCGCCACCAATTACTCACCTGAAATCGCACTGTCTGCTCAGTAGTCAACCCGGCTTCATTTTCTGCTGTAACCATGAGGACGTGATAACCGTCGGCAAACTGTAGGGTATCAATTGACAGATCCGCCGGAAGATCGGTTCCTGAATAGACCTGTTGACCACCTAGTTTAACTGTAATCTGGCGCAAATCACTGACCGGAGACTCCACAATAATATCCGGCACTAGTGTTCTGCTGACCACCGAAGTCTCTGTGGGTGACTTAATCCGCATGATCGGAGCCTCAAAGAGACTCAGATCTAAACGCCGGTAAAGCATTATGCGGCCCCTTTCATTACCCACCAACAGATTAAGTCCTCCGCCACCCAGAGTAGTCCCAGTGGGCCCGCAGGCATGGGCTCCACCGGGATTCAGAACCTCTCCTTTATACTCAAATGGAACTGGGTGTCGGAAAACAGGTCTCTCGTTGGTACCGACGTTTTTCATATACAACACATTAGCCACCGCGGATGGACCAAAGGCTGGTTGAGGAAACCCTGTTTCTCTATTGGGTATCGCATTCTGACGGGAAGTACCAATAATCAAATCCAACACTCCGTCGCCATCCCAGTCTGCGAAACTAAGTTTGGCCCTGCCTGTTGCCCCGGAATATCTATAGCATGTGGAAATCGGACTGCCGTCATCTAGCAAAAGTCTACCACCATCTTGTACGTTGTAATCATCAATTTGCCAGTATAGTCGAAGATATCCATCACCATCAATGATCACCATACCAATTCGCTCGCCAAGCCGAGCAATAGCAGGCTGGACCCGCCAATGGCCGTGTAGTTCAAGACCATCACAGTAGATCGGTCGCTGCACATCGAGGATAGGATTTGTCGGCGCACCCCGATTAATGAAAACAGTATAAGCCCCCGTGATATCGCCCATAACTATATCGGGTAATCCATCACTATTCCAATCAAAAACTGCAGGGCAACTATATCCCCACCTGGACTCGCCAATTCCTTGAATGCTACCGCGATATCCACCTTGGATATGGATCTCTTGCCCTCCAGCCGGCACCGGAACCCCGGGAAGAAAAGCAGGTTCGTCATTACTACCGACATTCTCAAAGAATAGCACCCGGCCCTCTGAGTTGCCAACAATAAGATCCGATACGCCATCGCCATTCCAATCCACCGTATTAAGGACCGGTAATGTCCCTCCATACAACTCAGCCTCCTCTTGAAGCAGCGGGGTAGGCTGATCATAAATCGGACGGCCATTCGGGGTGAAGTCACCTGTAAATCGGTAATAGTAAATTAGACCCTGACCACCGACGATTAAATCTGATACACCGGTTGCACCATTAGGATATGCACTAACAGCGGGTCGAATAGTCGGATGGCGCAAGGCATTCCCGTCGGCTCCCACCGCATATCGTTGAGGTGTTAACTCAACCCCATCCTGAACAGTGTTGCGATAGTAGACTAGATTACCAAACCGTGTGCCAACAATTAAGTCTTGTTCTGATCCCTCTCCTAGATTCACAAAGGCCATGTTAGGTATACCCAAAGGAATCTCCCTCTGTGTACTCGAGGCAAGGCGTGCATCACCAATCGGTTTATCAAATAAGCTAGCCAGAGTGACCACGTACAAATACCGGTATGGAATATCCCCTCTCCAGATCCCCGCACCATCGTAGGGCTGAAAACCAGATTCCCAACGGTCAGCTCCTCCGGGATTCAAGCTGGCGCCATCCGGCATTTCCAAAATCACATCTACTGTACCGTCGGTGTTAATCTTCACAGCAAGATTCTGTGGAGTGGTCGGTAAACCTTTCAACGTCATTCTGGCTTGTTCCGTGAAGCTAAAAGTCTGCCGGTCGAACGCCGTACGAACCAATTGCTGTCCATCTAAATAGAAACCATAGATGATGCGATCATCGGTTTGTAGAATAGCGGCATTGCTCTTGAATGGTGCCTGCACAAGTATGGGTACACCAAACACCGGTACACCGTAATCCACTCGTTTCCATGGGAACAAATACAAGCCACCATAGGGTCCACCACTACCGCGAATGAATAGATCGGGCTGCAATGAGTCAAATACATAAGCCGAGCCTAACGGATAGGTGTCAAGCACCGGAAGGCTTAAAGGACCAACTCCATCTTCGGTCCCAACTAATAACGGAAGTGTACCCGGATAATCCCGATGCCCAACGACCGGAAATGGACCTGGGCGTTTTACTTCATCGGCGGCACCTTTAGAAAAACCATACTTCTCCTGAAGATAACGTTCCACTTTTTCCCGCTCTCCTTGAGATAATGTCCGATTAAATATGATGATTTCCGCTATATCTCCGTCAAGATGCCCCTCTGTACTCCCGGGTCGATGTCTTTTTCCAATGTAGACATCATCCGAATTAGACATCTGATGCATGATATCCGCAACCTCAGCAACCAACATACCATTCGAATAGATGCCGATCTGCCCCCTATTGACATCGTAGACATCGGTCTGCAGGTGATACATCTGCCCACGCTCGAACAGTGCCCCATTCTCCAATTTACCGGAGACCGACAGACCACCTAAGGGCATGACAAACCAAGCATCATCCTGTGACCCACTGGCATTATCCTTTTTCTGCATTAAACGAAACCCACTTTGATGACTATAGACAACAAATACCGTCAGCCCACTATTAGTGTTCAATTCCTCTCTGTGAGACACCCGCAAGTACGTTGTCGCTCCATCAAAACGGACCACTGGCATTCCGTTGATCGCATTGGGTACCGAGCGCGGCCTACCACCCGACTCTGATACTGCATGGTTTTGGGCTGGCGACTGATCTTCCCAGACTGTCACTTTGCCATCTTCCGTCTCAATCCCACGGTCTGCCCTTAACCAAAGCTGCACACCATAAGGCATGACAAACTCAGCGGCCTCCGCTTTAAAAACTACGGGTAGTAATCCCACTATTAGGCAAAACCCGATAACTATCCTTTTCATCACAATTCTCTCCTTCGAGCACAATTCCCCCATGCTAGTAGGCTTAAAAAGGTTCAAATCAACTACACCGGTTGACTTGGCCCCTAGAAACCGTACTTACCCTGTAGATATCGCTCGATCATTTGCCGTTCGGCCACGGGCAATGCCCGGTTATAGATAATAATCTCAGCTATATTCCCCAACAGGTGCCCTTCGGTACTGCTAGGACGATTCCGTTTACCCGGTCTGACCCCCTAAATTCGGACATTATGCTACAATGGCTGTCCTTCTTATAGAATTGCTCATGAATGCTTGGTGATACTGTCGAGGGCTTTGGTAGTTTAGGCTACCATGTCTACGTCGT
>JALNWK010000049.1 GCA_023230925.1 Limnochordia bacterium | reverse complement strand
TCAATGCGCGCGAATTGCCTGATAACTTTTTCGATAGTTCCCAATACATATGATAATGTGCCTAACGTGCATAAACACTATTTCCTTAACCTGGTTTTGCCATCTTAGTTGCGGAAGTGCTGCCTTGGTGGAACAGGGTTGTGCCATGTTTCCCGATGCTCCCACCCAACGGGGACTGAAACACCTAGAAGAGCTGATTGTGTTAGCGCAACAAGGCTACCTTTGTGTTGTGCTGTTTGTCATTCAGCGGGAGGATGCCTTATCATTTCGGGCCAATGGCACCACGGATCCCAAGTTTGCACAGGCCCTTCGCCAAGCAAAGGACGCAGGCGTGTGCACTGTGGCCTACGACTGCAGTGTGGTGCCCCCCATGGTGAGCCTGCGACAGGAGGTTCCGGTAGTTTTCTGACCTAAAAGCAGGAATTCGTACTTAGGATAGCGTAATATATTAGGGATTACGCAAACGTTTGCGTGGGGGAGTTATAGGGTGAAGAAAAACGATGTGACCATTAAAGATGTGGCTAAAAGGGCAGGTGTTGCGCCATCAACAGTCTCTAGGGTGCTTACGGGAAGTCCCGGGGTGGGGGAGAAGACCCGGTCCCATATCCGCAAGATCCTAGAGGAAATGGGGTACCGACCCAACGCGGCGGCCCGGGGTCTTGTGCAAAGCAAGAACCGGGCCATCGGGTTGGTTGTCCCTTGTGGCCTCTCCCTGTATTTCGGTAATCCCTATTTTACTGAGGTAGTAAGTGGTATCGCTGAGATGGCCGCAACCCGGGGGTATCATTTAGTGCTCTATACCCCTCCACCTCAGGGAAAGGAGGGACCCCTGATCACCGATCGCCGCACTGATGCTTTCATCGTTATGGGAACCAAGGAAGAGGACCCCCTTCTTCCCTCGCTTCAGGAATGGGGTGTGCCTTTGGTTTTGGTGAACAGGCGGGGACCACAGCTACCCGGCATGTATTATGTTGATGCAGCCAATCGGGAGGGGGGCAGACTAGCCGCAGAGTATCTAGCGTCCCGCGGCATAGAAAAGGTGGCGATTCTCAAAGGACCGGGGGATATTCCTGTTGCACAGGATAGATTTCTTGGCTTTCTTGAAGGGTGTGGGACCCATAACCTTGAGGTTTGTGCTGAGCTTGCCGGGGAATTTCTTGAGGAGCGCGCCTATGCTCTAGTCAGGGACATGATCACAAGCGAAGGACTACCCCAGGCCTTTTACGCAACCAACGATATGATGGCTATTGGTTGTATGCGGGCTTGTCGCGATATGGGAATTGAGGTCCCCCATAGGGTATCAGTAATTGGTTTCGACGACATTCGTTCAGCGGTGCTGGTAAGCCCGGCTTTGACTACGATTCGTCTGCCGACATATAAAATGGGAGCCGAGGCAGCCCAAGTGGCCATTGATCTAGCAGAGGGTTCTCCTGCTAAGGGGCTTACTGTACTGCCGGTGGAGATTGTTAAACGAGACAGTGTCAAGTAGAGGCTGGAAGGGGGTAAAACCCTAGGTTGAGCCAAGCGAAGGAACCCTGATTAAGAGTCAGGACGCGAAACAACAGTAGGCTTCGCCTGCAATGCAATTGACCAATAACGATATTCATTACGGGAGGGTGCGTTATGACAAAGACGAAAGCAATGGTGATGGAGAGATTCAACCAACCTCTAGTGCTAAGGGAAGTGGAGATTCCGGCATTGGCCGAAGGCCAGATCCTAGTCAGAATGAGCTATGCAGGTATCTGCGGTTCCGATGTTTCCATGTGGCATGGTGAAGATGCTCGAGTGCCATTACCAATGATCCTCGGGCATGAGGGTGTGGGGTATATTGAGAAACTCAGCACAGAGGCTGTTGATGTAAACGGAAAACCACTTAAGGAAGGCGATTTTATTCTTTGGAACCGGGGGGTTAGCTGTGGTAGATGCTATTACTGCCAGATTGCCCGTACCCCTGAACTATGCCAAGACCGGTGGGTATATGGGATCCACCGGGGCTTTGCGGAAAGTCCCCACCTACTTGGTTGCTATGCCCAGCACATTATGCTAGAGCCAGGTACCGATATCTTCTCTGTCGATCCGCAGGCGATCGACCCGGCGGTGCTGGTGTCTGCATCCTGTTCCGGAGCCACTGTGGCCCATGCCTTTGAACTGGGCAGACCCCAATTTGGTGATATTTTGTTGATCCAAGGAGCCGGACCTTTGGGGCTTTTTGCCGTGGCCTTTGCCAAGCAAAGCGGTGCCTCCCAAATCATCATGATTAGCGGGACCGAGTCTCGACTGCAATTGGCGGAACAGATGGGCGCAACCATGGTTTTGAATCGGCGGAAAACATCGGTGGAAGAGCGGAGACAGATTATCCTAGATGCTACCTATGGCCGTGGGGTGGATGTAGCCTTGGAGGCAGCGGGAACCATTCCCGCTTTTGTGGAAGGAATCGGGCTCGTGCGGCAAGGGGGTACCTATCTTTCCGTAGGATTTGGGGTACCAGCTGGTACTATGGAGCTGGATTGCTTTGAGGATGTCGTGAAGAAGAACCTAAGGATCCAAGGAGTATGGGTCAGCGATACCCGGCATACCCAGCATGCGTTAGCGGTACTATGCAACAACCCCGATGCCTTCCGGGGGTTCGTTAGCCACCGTATGCCCCTAGAAGAGGCTGGGTTAGCCTTGGAAATGATGGCCAACCAAGAGATGATCAAAGGTGTTCTTGAGTTTAAATAGCAACAGGAGAGTGAAACGAATGAGCAACCTACTACACACAGAATATGTGGGTTTACACCTAAAAAGCCCGGTAATCGCTGCATCGTCCAATATTACTGGGACAGTTGATGGCATGAAACGATGTGAGGATCACGGTGCCGGAGCGGTGGTGATGAAAAGCCTATTTGAACAGGAAGTCTGTCGTCAGGCTCCTACTCCCCGCTTTCATATTATCGAACATAACCTAGGCAGTTACAAGACCTGGTCCTTTTACTCCTACGAGCAAGCTAGTGTGTGGGATGTAGAGCGCTATGCGGAAGAGATCCGAAGGGCTAAAGAGTCCCTGGAGATACCAGTAATCGCTAGCATTAATTGCACCAGTCAGGAAGGCTGGGTTCGTTATGCGAAGATGTGTGAAGAGGCCGGTGCCGATGCCCTAGAACTTAATGTATCATGTCCCCATGGTTCGGTCACCTTTCGTGGGCTAAACGTCGAAGAAGAGATCGCGGCGATAGTTGACCTGGTGCGGCGGAATGTTTCGCTACCTTTAGTTGCAAAGCTGAGTCCCATGCTCACATCGCCAATGAATGTGGCCTTAGATGTGGAGAAAAACGGGGCCGATGCCGTTGTGATCTTTAACCGGATGACCGGTCTTGAGATTGATGCGGACAGGGAAGAACCGGTTTTGCATGGGGGCTATGCTGGCCATGGGGGACCCTGGGCGATCCAGTATCCCCTGCGGTGGATCAGTCAGATTTACCCTAGGGTAGAGTGTCAGATTAGTGGTAGTGGTGGTGTCGCTGAGGCCAAGGATGTAGTCAAGTATTTACTATGTGGGGCTACGGTGGTGCAAGTATGTACCGCGGTGTTCATGCAAGGGTATGAGGTCTTCGCTAGATTGAACCAAGGTCTAGAAAAGCACCTGTTAGGTAAGGGTTACCAAAATGTTGGCGAACTAAGAGGAAGAATTATTCCCAAACTGAAGGGCACAGACCAAGTAGACCGTAGGCATTGGCTTACAGCCCATATCGATCAAGACTTGTGTACCCGATGTGGTACGTGTCAGCGGGTTTGTACCTTCTTTGCAATAGATAAGTCCGATGCAGGCTATGTTGTAAACGATGATTGTGATGGATGTGGCATGTGCTATGTCCGTTGCCCAAAGACCGCTATAGTCATGGTGGATGAGAAGAAGGAAGTGGTGATGTCAAGGGGGCAAAGACGATGATCACCAAACAGCTAGACCTTGGGGATATCTCTATCCCGGTCCATCTTTGTAATACCCTTATTGTGGGAAGTGGTGCTGCCAGTCTTAACTGTGCGGTGCATCTTCATGATCTTGGAGTTCATGAGGTTATTATTGCTACCGAAAGGTTGGGCGGTGGCACATCACACAACTCCGGTTCGGATAAACAGACCTATTACAAGCTTTCCCTGTTTGGTGATGAGCCTGACTCTGCCTACGAAATGGCCCGCACCCTTTTTGCTGGCGGTTGCATGCATGGGGATATTGCGTTGGTGGAGGCTACATTATCGGCCCAGGAGTTTTATCATCTGGTGCAGATAGGTGTTCCTTTTCCCCATAATCATCTAGGGGGGTATGTAGGGTACAAAACAGATCATGACCCACGCATGCGGGCTACCTCTGCGGGGCCTTGGACCTCTCGGATGATGGTGATGAGTCTGTTGCAACAAGTAGAGCAAAGACACATTCCCATCTTAGATAAACATGAGATCATTGCCCTGTTGACTTGCAAAGAGCAAAAACGGGTGGTCGGGGCCCTTGGTATTGACAAGACCAGACTGGAAGATGATAATTACGGTTTCACCGCGTTTTGCTGCGAGAATCTGGTACTTGGTACCGGTGGCGTCGGTGGACTTTACGCCACCTCAGTATACCCCGAGGGTCATCTCGGCAGCAGTGGTATTGCGGTGGAGGTGGGTGCTCCCTTGGCAAATGTCACCGAATGGCAGTATGGACTTGCCTCCACCAAATTCCGGTGGAATGTGTCCGGGACCTACCAGCAGGTGATTCCCCGATACATCAGTACGGACCAAAGGGGCCAAGATAAGCGGCAGTTTCTAAACGAATACTTTCCCTCGTTAGGTAAACTGGCCAGTGCCATTTTTCTCAAAGGTTACCAATGGCCCTTTGATCCACGAAAAATCGCTAACTATGGTTCTTCCTTAATTGATCTTCTTGTTTATATTGAGACGGTACAGCGGGGCAGAAGGGTGTTTTTAGATTTTCGCCATAATCCCAGTGGTGGGGGGGTCCTTGAGGAATTTGCCTTTGGTAACCTGGAACCGGAGGCCTTCAATTATCTGAGTAACTCCAAGGCCCTATTCGGCCAACCCATTGATCGCTTACTGCATATGAATCCTAAGGCCGTAGACCTGTATGAGGAACATGGAATTGATTTGACCAAAGAACCCTTGGAAATTGCCGTGTGTGCCCAGCACCATAACGGAGGTTTGGCCGCAGATATCTTTTGGGAATCTGAGCTAGAGCATCTTTTTCCTATTGGTGAGGCCAATGGGAGCCATGGGGTGTATCGGCCCGGAGGCGCGGCGCTAAATTCAGGACAGGTGGGGGGATATCGGGCGGCCCAGTATATCGCTCATAGCTATGCAACTTCCTCCCTGGGGTATGACGAGTTCTGCCAAAGTGTACTTGACCAGATCCAGAGCAAGTGGGAGCTAGCAAATAGGGTGTTGGCAATAAGGAAAGCTAGTCCAAGGACTATGGAGCGTCAAAGGATGCAAGAGCGCATGAGTAAATGCGCCGCCCACATCAGGCGACGGGAGGATGTGGAGCAAGCACTAATGGATGCCAAAGGACAGTGGCAGCGGTTTAAACAAGGGGATATACGCTTAGCGGGTCGTGGGGAACTGGTAGAGTTCTTCCAGGACCGGCAACTCTGTCTGATGCACTTAGCGGTCCTGACCGGAATTGACGCCTACCTGCAAAGGGGTGGCGGTAGTCGGGGTTCCTATTTGGTACTCGCTGGAGATGGAGAGGAACTCTTGCCTCAGCTTGGGAGCTGGAGAGCCGTCGGTGAAGATCAAAGGCTGCGGGGGCAGATCCAGCAGCTAAGGTTCGACGGAGAGAGATTCCATGTGGAATGGGTACCGGTAAGGCCCATACCCCAGGATGATTTCTGGTTCGAGAATGTCTGGAATGAGTATCGGTTAGGAACGGTTTTCAATAGGCAGTAAGAGGGAGGAGCAGCAGCTCCTTCCTTTTACATATGAGTATCTAACACACAACGACTGTGTTTGTTCAGTTTGTTCTAGTCTTTGATTTCATACCGGTTTCCATCAACGTCATTGATGACCATGGGCCGTTTTGAGATCCGTCGCAGATTATACCTTTCCCGGACTTCTCCCCAATATGGTAGATCCGCTTGATCTCAGGGGCAAAGTAGAAGGTGACCAACTTCTCTGCTACGACTTGCTTTGACGATGGGTCTAGTTCCTCGTAGTCGGTAAGGATGCCAATTCCCGTCTTTGTGTCGGGTTCCTTAGAAATTACCATTGTGTGAGTTCGTCACTTAGGAGAAAAGGATAGAGATAGTCTCCTAGGCAAAGGCCTTTACAGGAAACGTATGATGGAGATGGCTACTGATTATCAATCTGGTCGCAAATCGCATCTGTAGGACTATCTAGTTACCTTGGTCAGGTGCTGAGCTAAAGAACATAAAGCTGAAGGCTGTCGATATCCGAGACGAAGCTTCCCGGGTAGGTGGGCCAGTCGGAGCGATCCTATAAGCGGATGTAAAGGTGATTAATTGCTTTGTAAGCGGGAGTGTATTAGGTGTATGGGAAGTGGTTGGCCGGAATCATGGCAGTATCGTTAGTTGCTATGCCGTAGGCAATGTAGAGGGTGGTGGTCTTGTCGGATATAATGCCGGTGAAATCTGCAATAGCTAGGCTACAAGTGTTGTAACAGAGCCGGTTTGGGTGGTTTGGTGGGGACTAATACTGGGATGCCATGTATAGTTATGCTACCTGGCATATCCGAAAGGTTATGACAAGGGGTGGGCATATTGCCTCTAAATCAGGCAACATCACGGACAGGTTTTACGATACAGACGGTACTGGAGTGCTCGATCTCGGAAAAGGAACCCCCCAAAACCACTACTGGTTAGGAAGACGACATATGTTGAATGGGATTTCGAATCTGCATGGGAAGTAGAAGACGGGAGGGATTACCTAACCTCACGGTCAGGTTACTATCGCCGCTTGAGTAAAAAGGCAATTCTATTGCGCCGGGTATTCTCATTCCGTTGTCTTAGGATCCGATTAGCCCTTCTCTTTTTTTCGCCGGGTTTTGCTAAAACCCCAGGACCAAGAATATCCGAAGGAGGAAGAAACAGGTAGTATGTCGAAGTAATACTACAATAGACTTCAATTCGTAATTTCACCAGTAGACAGCACACTTCTTTGAACGATAGTACCGGGGGTTAGTTTATGAAGAAGATTCCCTCAAAGGATCTTATCGAGCTTCTGAGTATAGAATTCCCTGTGGATACTCCTGTGAGGGTCGAATGCGCCCCATCCACTGCAACAGTCTTTGTTCGTGATCCCGGTGGTTCGAGGTTAGTGGCAGTTACGTCAAATCCACTGGATCTCTTGTCGTTTCAGAACCAGCAGATTACTCACGGTATCACCAATGATCTAATCTACATTAATAGGGATACGGTTGAGTTCCTTGATAAGGAACCTTCGGTAATGGATACCCTAGCCGACCTTTCCGAGGAAGATCTTGAAGAGCTAGGGCAATTGGCGCAGACGTCTGAAGCCATAGAGGATGTAGCTTGGAAGGCTCCCGTTGTTCGCCTAGTTGACGCCATTATATGTGAGGCCTATCGCAAAAGAGCAAGCGATATTCATCTTGAGCCCACCCAAGATGGGGTATCACTACGGTATCGGATCGATGGCATACTTTACGAGCAATTGGCACCACCCAAACAGCTTTTCTCAGCAATAGCCAGTCGGATCAAAATTCTTTCACAGATGAACATTGCTGAAAAGAGGCTACCTCAGGATGGCAAGATACGTATGAAGGTTGGACTTGCGGATCTCGACATTAGGGTGGCGACAGTACCAAGTGTCTATGGTGAAAGCTTGTCTCTTCGATTATTAGATAAATCCGCAAACTTACGCTCCCTCCAGCAGTTGGGTTTATCCGAGTATGACTTATCTAGAATGAATCAGTTGCTTCGACAGAACACCGGGATCATTTTAGTGACGGGGCCCACTGGTGGAGGAAAGACTACTTCTTTGTATGCAATCCTCACCGCTATTCAGTCACCCGAACGCAAAATCCTCACATTAGAAGATCCTATTGAATACGAAATAAGCGGAATTACGCAGATTCAAGTGCGTCCCAAAATTGGCTTGACTTTTGCTGATGGGCTGCGATCTCTGCTACGCCATGATCCCGATGTGTTGATGGTCGGGGAAATTCGTGACCGCGAAACTGCGGAAATGGCTGTTCAGGCTTCGTTAACAGGACATCTTGTCTTATCCAGTTTACATACTAATGATGCACCAGGCGCTCTGACACGCCTTTTGGATATGGGTATCGAGCCCTACTTAATTGCCTCCTCTCTCAAAGCCGTATTGGCTCAAAGACTAGTCCGCGTTCTTTGTACGAAATGCAAATCTCCTGTGCTTGAAGGTGGCGGCTCATACGAGGCGGTGGGATGCTCCTTCTGCGATGGCAAAGGTTTCTATGGTCGGACAGCTATCTATGAACTAATGATTTGTGATCGAGCGTTAAGACAAGAAATCATGGCCGGCAGTGATACTGAGCAAACTCGAAGACTAGCCATTGAAGGTGGTATGCGCACCATGATTGAAGACGGAAGAATCAAGGCATCCTGTGGAACCACGACGATGGACGAGGTGCAGCGGGTTCTGGGTAGTGGTCTTGTACAGGAGCGGATGTGATGGCACTTGTACAGTACTCCTATTCAGCGAGGAACTCTAATGGGCAGATTTCTACAGGCCATATCCTAGCTTCTAATCGTCCTGAGGCGTTGTTGATTCTCCGAAGAAGGGGACTGGAGCCGTTTCGGATATCAGTGGTTGCACCACAGGAAACCGGTACCGGAACTAGAGCGGAACACGGGGCATTGCTAGAGCGAGCATCGCCTACGGCTCAGCGAATAGATGCCCGGCAACTCAGCGTTTTGGTTCGGCAACTTGCCGAATTGCTGCAGGCTGGCATACCTGTTGATCGGAGTCTTGCCCTGTTGACCAAAGTACCACTGGATAGAAAGAGAAAGGTTTTTCTTTCTACGGCCTATGAAGAGGTCCGAAAAGGGAATCCGTTATCTACCGCGTGGGGCAACAGCTTTATGGGATTTCCGCTCTATGGTTGGAGCATGCTCCAAGCAGGGGAGGCTTCAGGAAGACTTGAGACCTCCCTATTTCGCATCGCTGATGTTCTTGAAGGCAATGCGGAACTGCACTCGTTGGTGTTAACTAGCATAGCTTATCCAGTGTTGCTTTTTGTTGTTAGTCTTTCGGTGGTAGTTGTACTACTTGTCTATGCGATCCCACAGTTTTTAGCCATTTTTACGCTGTGGGGTGAGGAGCTTCCTCACGCGACTCGAATGCTAGTTTGCCTAAGTGATCACGTGAGGACCTTTGGTCCGATGGTGATTAGTGTAGTCGTTTTGAGTGTGATCGGGGCTATGGTGTGGCGGTCCACTCCTAAGGGAGGTTACTGTTGGGATAGTCTACTATTGCGGCTACCAGTCTTGGGTACTGCAATAGGGGATGTTGCATCAGCGCGGATGTTTAAGACTATGGCTGCTATGCTCGCTGGAGGAGTACTCCTACCGCAGTCGATGCGATTAGGTGCGAAGACCAGTGGTAATGCTCGATTAACCCGGGCATTACATGATTCTGCACAGAAAGTCGAGGATGGAGCTCAGTTGGCCCAAGCGCTCCGTGGAGAGGCCATTTTTCCGGAGAGTGTGGTTGAGCTAGTGACCATGGGTGAAGAAGCGGGAGATTTGGTGCGAACTCTGGAGCAAGCAGTAAGGATGCTGGATGAGGACATCAGGCGAAGAGTCAAATACATGACAGCATTACTTGAACCGGCAATGATTCTACTGATGGCAGTGGTGGTAGGTTTTGTGGTCATCAGCATATTACTACCTGTTGTCAATATGATGGACATGCCTATATAAACGGTTTTGGAGGTGTTTTGTTTGTCTGCATCAAAGCAAGGCGTTTCTTCGGAGAATGTAGCTGGATTTACCCTGCTAGAAGTGCTGGTAGTCGTTGCTATAATCGGTGTATTAGCAGCTATTGTCGGCCCCAGTGTCGTTCAAAATGTTGGGAAGTCAAGGCAGACCACGGCGCGCAATCAGATTGTGATGTTCGCATCGGCCCTTGAAAACTATCGATTGGATATAGGACAATATCCGACTACAGAACAAGGTCTAGCCGCCTTATATGCTAAACCGACGTTGCCGCCTATCCCTTCCGGCTGGAACGGACCCTATCTTCTGAATAGACCACCAAAGGATCCCTGGGGCAATGATTATCACTATCGACGTCCCGGTGAACGCAATCCCAACAGTTATGATCTTTTCTCTTTAGGTGCCGATGGTCAGATTGGCGGTGCAGGTGAAAACCAGGATATCGGTAATTGGGAGTAGATGACTGTGAAACAGGACGGATTCACCCTAATCGATGTTTTGGCAGCAGTAGTGATCATCGGTATAGTGGGTGTATCTGTTTGGAAGGCCCAGACCGTTGCATATTTCACTTTGTCTAATGCCTTAAGCCAAGGGTGGGAAATTCTTTTATCCTCAAGCAAGATTGCCGAGATTGATGCGGGAGCGGAACGTTTACGACAAGGAGTGTTTGTGCTACCTGGATCCCTAGGTACTGTGGGATGGAGACTGGAGGAGGAAGATGGTCAACTGGTTATGGAGACGGTGTCCCAGTCCAAACAGCAGGAGAGAAGGCTACGGTGGAGAGGATTTGTTACCCCCGTATTGTAGAGGTGCGGGTGATGAAGACGGATTTACTCTGCTAGAAGCCTTAGCTGCCTCTGTCGTCTTGTTTCTAGCCCTTGGAAGCCTATACTCCTTGTATATCCATCCCCTTGATCAGCTAGAGAAAGGGCGTTCTGCTGTTATGGCCCAGCAGAAAGTTAGCATGGCCTATGGATATTTGAGTTCGGACCTTTGTGCGGCTTTACTCCCGACCCTTTTACACCAGGTTTGCTTTGTGGGTGATCCGCAAGGACTTAGTTTCTATACTTTACAGAACGGTTTGCCGGTAGAAGTTCGGTATATCATCGATAGTACTGTAGGGTCTTCTGTTGGAAAGATACTAAAGCGGTTGGAGAGGAAACTAGATTCGAATGAATGGAGCGGGATGACAGTCTTATCAGTGTTCGATGGGCATTTTCAATATTATGATGGACTACGGGGTGCTTGGACCTGGAGTTGGAATGACCCTCTAGAGCTACCAAGTCTGGTTCGCTTGGAGTATCGGCTACAGCAAGATAGAGAACCGATCGTGTTCACATTTCCTTTATATTGTGGACGAAGGTACTCTGGGGCGAAGGAATGATGTCTATTCTAAGGGAAGAAAACGGCTATGCGACGGTACATGTCCTTGGAGTGACTCTGGTTATTGCCGCAGTAATCGGCGCATATGGACTATGGGTTCGTTTTGAGGCTCATTCTGCTTTGAGACTTAAGATAACAGAGGAGGCACGTCTAAATGCGAGAGCAGGCCTCAATCGAGCATTAATGCTTTTGTTAAGTGATCATACGGAGGACTTCGATTGGCTCGGAGAGGACTGGGGCAAAGGTCTATGCGCGGGCGAAGGTACAGTTGTCATTCTGGATGAGGGAAGTAAGCTCGGGCTTAACTGGATGAATTTACCGATGTGGAGTGCGCTTTGTGGTAGTCATTCGCAATCGGTACAGAGACTTCAACAGGAACGGAATGAGCGGGGTGGACTTATTAGTTCTGTTTTGGAGGCAAAGTACCTATACCCCGAGTTGGCCCTAGATGAAGCACTTGTCACGGTTTACTCGTGTTTCAACTTAAATAGTGTTGATGAAGGGGTTTTGCGGGCGTTGTGGCGAGCTGCTGGAGCTCTTCCACTAGAGGCAGAAGTCATTGCAAAGTCGCTCAGAGACCGTCGAGCGGACAGACCTCTGGATATAAAGGAGCTTGAGAGTATTACGCATATGAGCACTGAGCTTATGCAGCGAGTATTCCCATGGATAGTTTTCGAAGGACCGATTAATGTAAATACGGCTTCTTCTCCGGTACTTAAGGTTCTGTTTGAAGCGAACGGACTTACGGATGCTCTATACAGAAGGCTGATAGAGGCAAGGAAGGGGACACCCTTTCGCAATTTAGAAGAAGTGGAGAGGGTCTTAGGTATACGATTACTTGACGAACAGGCTCGCCCGATTGGCATTGGGAAGTGGTTGACTGTTCGATCCACTTTTTTCCGTATTAGTAGTAGCTATGGTAACCCGCCTGTTATCATTGATGCGGTTGTTAGACGCACTTGGAACGGGCAAACAAGTTGCTGGGAGATACAGACAGTTTCCTGGATGGAACAGGGTGATCGCGATTAGACGCCGGCGTATTCTGTACATGCAAGTTCAGGGCTCGTGGATTGTGGCTTTCCAACCACCCCAGCGCTCAACCATCATCAGATGCGATGATGCTCTTTCCCTGCCTAGCGCACAGGAGGTACGGGAACGCTTAGCGGAGGCAAGGATTGATGCGGTTAGTTGTGTTCTTATCACTCCCCGGGATCAGTGGGTACTGGACATTAATCGTCAATCTTTTGTCAGCAGAAGGGAAATGCGGTTAGGGATCAGCCTGATTAGAGAATCGCTCCTAGAGGGAATCCAAGAGCCTGCTTATGTGGCCCAAGCGTTGGCTAGAGTAGCCGATTCGCATGAGCTACGCGTTTATACAGCTGCTATTAGACAAGCATGCGTCGAAGAGTACCTAAAGTGGTTAGAAAAATGTGGTTTAGAATTGATGGAGATGCGGGTTTCCTCCTTTGAGACAACACGTAGCAACTTATCTAGGGGTACTGAGATTATGTTGGCGGGATATCCCGACGGGTCTTGGGAAGTGAGTTGGGTAGTTGGTGGTGCGCTGGAAACCACATATGTAAGTGGTGGTTCCAACCCGGCGGAACTATGTAAGACTCTAGTTTTGATGTCCTTACGCCACCTAATCCCGGAGAACGTGGAATTATGGCAGGAACTTCCGGATAGTCTTTACGTGGAAGCGGCATTGAAAGTAACCTTGACTAGTAGTGGATACTTAGCGCCGGAGTTTCTGAAAGGATGTACTAGTTGGCGCGATGCCATGACTTCCTTAGGAGTAGACTTAACGATTGAGGAGAAGAAGGTGCCCGAGATCATTCTTGGCAAGGGAGAAATTCGATGGCCTAGATTTGCTCTGCAAGGTGCATATAAGCGTTCCAGGTCGTGTCCGATGCTGGTTGTCGGATTGAACAAGGAACAAAAACACTGGGCAGATAGGCTTTTGCTATTAGCTACTGGGCTATTAATCGTGCTTACGGTTGGGCTAGCCGGGCTTAGTGAGTGGATGGGAAGAAGGTACGCCGTGCTTCTTCAAGAACTAAATGTCTTAGATGCAAGCTATGACGAAGTGTTGGACGAACGTCTTAGGCTAGATGAACTTGAGGATACATTAGAGTATGGATGGACCGTTTTGGACCGTGAAGCTATCCTTGAGGTTTTGAGCTATCTCGATGGTATACTACCCAGCGATTCGAAGGTGGAACAGCTCTTCATCGAAGGAGATGCGATCGAACTGACTATTGCTGCAGAGTCGGCCATAGAGTCTATTTCCGCTCTGCAAAGTGCCAAACGGTTTGAAAACGTAACACTACGCACATCAATCACCGCGCAAGAGAGAGTGGATGGATATATTGAGAGGGTTGGAATCAGCCTACAGGTCACGCCAGATTTGAGGGATCTCTAAGATGAAGATACTCCAGGGGCGGGATCAAAAAAAGATGCTCCTATTATTCTTAGTATGCATTATTCTGGCCAAGACGGTCTGGATGCCACTTTACCGGCAAATAGACGCACTAACTGAACAGATGAAGCAGACCGAGCATATCCTAGTGACTCGTTCTAGCGGATTGAGTAACTTAATTGGTAGCTTTGATGAAAGGGATCAAGTATTGAACTTGGAGTGGTCCAAGTTCCAGAACGTGGTCTATAGGGTTTCATCTACCATGACTGGAGGTACCGCGCTTCTTAAGAACATTCAAAGCATAGCGCTTACGACGGGAACTCAGGTTCTATCTGCGAGCCTACTACTAGATGAGCGCAATGGGGATCTGGTTAATATTGCTGTGGAGATCAAGGCTACGGGTGAGATAGATGAGCTCTTTGATTTTCTAAGCACAATTACGCTGATACGGCCTGTTCACGTTATTGACCGGTTACGCCTAGACAATCATGGGCAAGTCCACATGGAAGTTGTCTTAAGAAGTCTGCTGCTTATTTCGGGAGATGCACACATGGACGTGAATGACTATCAGATAGATACTCATTCACGTGGAGAAAGGGCTAGATTTGCGATGTTTGGCTCAGCGCCTTTGGAATCACATGTTGCCATCTTGCCTACATCCACCGAGGACGGGTGTCAAGAATACGAATCCTCCTGGCAAATTGCCGGTATGGTTTATGGCGTTCAAGGTGCCACCGCTGTTTTGCGCCATAAAGGCTCTGGTCGCCAGGAGGTTGTTCAAGTCGGAGATTTCCTTGAGGATGAGCAAGTTGTGACAATCGGGACTGGGCACGTTGTTTTGGAAAAAAGCACCGCGGTTGCAAGACTGGAGATTACCCGGTAGAAAGACCTCAATTCCTTTGGAGGTACAAAGATGAAGCCCAAAAGAAGAATCCACCCCAAAAGCTGGTACCAGTTAACCATGTGTTTGCTTACGATTGCTATTTGTACAGGCGGCATCATAGCTGGTAGTACTTTTATAAACCTAGATTTTAGAGAGACAGATATTCGAGAGGTACTACGGGCAGTATCCCTCCAGACGGGTAAGAACATCATCGCAGACCCAGAGATAACCGGGCTTGTTACTGTTCATCTTTCCGAGGTTCCCTTTGAGGAAGGACTGGATTACTTGCTATCCTCCTATGGGTGGTTCATGGAAAAAAGAGGAGATATCTACCGAGTCAGGCGGGGCTTGGATGATCACCGATTACGGATTGAATGTGATGCAGGATTATTGGATATCTCTGTTTGGGGAGTCCCCCTAAGGGAGGTCCTGCTCGCCATGGCTGATGTGTGTGGAGTAAGCTTGGTCCCACATTTAGACGAAGATGAGACCATCTATGTGCGTCTAAACGGCCATGGTTTTGAGGAATCTTTGGATTATCTGATGCGGGGACATCAGCTTATGTGGCGCCAAGAAAATGGAGTTTACCTGGTTGAGACGGATTATTCTAGTTCAGATGAAGTCACTGAGCCTAGGGTAGAGGCCCCAGTTTTGGGAGAAAGCTCCCTGTGGGTATCTATCGCGGATGGAGCTGTTTGGATGCGGGCTTTCGAAACGCCAGTGGCAGATCTGTTGCAGATACTAGGGGAAGCAGCGGAAGCAAATCTGGTGGTTGACTCACAGATATCAGCAAAGGCGAGAGTAGTTTTCCACGGAGTGGAGATCGCATCCGCGATTGAGCAACTTGTTTCGGCATATGAGCTGACTGTAACAGAAAAGGACACTGTGTTACATATTAGGCCGAACACCAAGTCTTCCGGAACAAGTGCCATAGAAGGAGTTTACTTCCAAGATGACCTGCTGACGGTAGATGTTAGAAACGTCTCGTTGACGGAGCTGGTGGGCGCAATTGCCCGTGAGCTTGGCGTTACGGTCTATGTCGAGGGTGGAACTGATGCTGTGGTCACCTTATATGTTAAGGACGTACCGGCTTGGGAAGCCTTTGAGGTTATAGCGGACCTAACTGGCTTTAAGCTACAAAGGACCAACAATAGCTATGTGCTTACTGATCCAGGCCTGGCTCAGAATAGTCCCCTACATTTGGTGATCAATGAATTTGGATCAGTTAACCTTTATGCCGATGACGTATCAGTAAAGCAGGTACTTAGTGAGCTCGCCTATCAGTCAGACCTTAATCTAGTTATATCTTCCCAGGTAGATAGTAGCATAAGCATGATGTTACGTAATGTACAAGTTAATGATGCCCTACAGACAATAGTAGATGCTGCAGGTCTGCAAATAGTGGAAGCGGCCCAACATCTGCAGATCATTCCCAAGGAACCATTGTCGAAAGATATACCGTCTGGGCCAAACCCCGACGTCAGTCAGTCTTGCGTCGAAATTGACTCAGCAGGGTTACTTACGCTTAGCGCAGAGGATGTCTCTGTACGACGAGTTCTAAGTGAACTAGCGATCAAGTGTAGCCGAAATTTGATTATATCTTCTGATGTCCAAGAAGAGGTGAGCCTTGTTCTAAATAGTGTAACCTGGGATGCTGCTCTTGAAAACGTACTGAGTTTGGTCGACCTGGATGCTATAGAGATAGATGGTATGCTACGGGTTACCCCGCGCAAAGAAATATCTTTGCCCACAGGAATTGAGTCATTTGAGGTAGACGATGGCATTGTTTGGCTCAATGCCGTCGATGTTCCCGTTGTCGAACTGCTACAGGTTCTTGGCGAAACCGCTGAAATTGATTTTATAGTTGAGCCTGGTATCACGGTTAGTACCCGCGCCATGCTCCATGGGGTACCGGCAACTGCGGCCTTCGAACAGATCGCAACTGGCCATGGTTTAGTCGTCGAAAGAGACGGATCGATGCTACGCGTAAAGGCTCCTTCAAAGCTACAGACTGATGATCCCGAAGTCACGCTGATCGACGGGTTACTTACGGTGGATGTGGTGCAGATGCCACTGTCAGAACTGGTGCATAAAATCGGACGTAGCGCAGGTATCTTCGTATATATCGAGGGCGGAAGCGATACTCTCATCACTACATACGTGCACAACGTAACGGTTGAGGAAGCCTTTGTACTCCTATCTAGGTTGACGGGTTTCACCCTCCAGCAAAGGGATATCGGGTACGTCCTTACGGCGCCAGGGCTGCATGATGCTTCTTTGGAACTAAGTACTGATGCATCTGGTCTGGTCAGTGTTCATGCAGAAGACGTATCGGTTCGCCAAGTGCTAAGCAAATTAGCCCTTGAGTATGGGCAAAACATAGTGCTATCTTCTAAGGTAGAGGGAACAGCGTCTTTGGTCCTAGATCATGTTACTTGGGAAGAAGCGTTTCAGGCCATACTAGACACAGCCAACTTAGACATCGTTGAGGAAGATGGGGTTTTGCGGATCACCCCACAAAGGAAAGAACCAAGCGCCTTACCGTTGGGAATCGAATTCCTCCAGGTCGAGGAAGGACTAGTCTGGCTTCGTGCCTATGACGCTTCCCTTGCTGATGTGCTCCAAGTGATCGGTGAAGCCGCTGATCTTAGTTTTGCTATTGATACGGAGATATCGGCTAAAGCGAGAGTCATTCTAAACGGAGTAGGTGCATCTACTGCCTTTAAACAGCTGGTACAAACCCATGATCTCATATTACAGGAAGAAGATCAGATTGTTTGGGTAAGACCAGCTGCGTCCCCAAAGATGAACGAGTCCGTATCTAGGGTCAGTTTTACTGAAGAACATTTTACAGTGGATGCATTAGATCAATCACTGTCTACATTGGTACGGCAGATGGCCCAAGCGGCCGGAGTCTCCGTCTATATCAAGGGTGGTACCGAATTTCCGGTTACCCTATGTATGTATGAGGTACCGATAAGAGATGCTTTCCAAGCAGTTGCCCGACTTGCGGGATTTGATCTGGAGCAATCGGGAAGTAGCTATGTGTTTACTCCGCATACTCCCGCCAACGAGGACTCCATGGATATAAGTGTTAATTCATCGGGACTGATTAGCATTAGAGCTGAGAACGCAAGTGTGCGCAAAGTGATCAGTGAGCTAGCGTTGCAGTCTGGCCGCAATATCGCCGTGTCCGTTACGGTACAAGGCGAAGTTGATCTAGTTGTCCATGACATGGATGTTAATGAAGCCCTGTTAACAGTTGTGCAAGTTGCTGGCCTACAGATGGACGAGTCTATGGGTATATTGCAGATTACCGCTAAAGCAGACTCGGTTGACCACCTGACAGAGACAAGCGATGAAGATGCTCTGAGTTGGGATCAGGACCTCCCTTTACAGATGAGACGGCTTGCCTCTGGACTAGTCAGTGTGAAGGCGGTAGATGTATCGGTCCGGCAGGTACTTACTGAAGTTGCTCTGCAATTAGGTTGTAGTCTGGTTCTTGCTCCTGAAGTCGAGGGTGATGTCAACATTGTGTTATATGAAGTCGAGCAAGAAGAAGTTCTTCAAGCGGTTCTTACAGTTGCCGATTTGGTAAGTGAGGAAGTTTCCGGGATTGTGCGAGTCCTACCGAAGGTAGATCTACCAAAGAAGGAATTGCCGGCGGAGATTAGCTTGCTGCGTGTAGAAGATGGCATGCTTACTACCCATCTACGGGAAGTCTCTTTGGATCAGTTCCTAGATGAATTGTTGCAGCGCTTTCCTGAAGAGAAGTGTTTAATGGGCCTAGTGATCGATAGAAATGTCAATGATATTAAGATCTCCGGTGCTGTAGCCGGACTGAAATTCCAGACAGCGTTAGAGAGCTTGATTCGTCCCTATGATTTGCAGTTGGTAGAGATTGATGACGGTTATCGTATTGAGCGTAGGCCTAGTCCTAAGTCCTTCTCGATTTCCTACCAGGATGACTTGCTAGATGTCACCGCGCATGGTGCACCCCTTAAGGATGTGTTAACGGCGATCGGCAAAGAGACAGGGGTTACATTTATCATGCCCCAAGTGTTTCCCTACCAAGTGAGCGTCGCATTGGAACAGCTTTCCCCGCAGCTTGCGGTAGAGATTTTGTTGGAACCCCACGGATATCTACTCGAGCAATTGGGCCAGGAGAGTTCCGGTTCATGGTCTGGAATTCTTCGAATCAGTCAGCCCAGTCCGATTAAGGTAACGTATCTGGACGATGTGTTATTCGTGGATGCGCAGGAGGTAGCCCTAAATGAAGTCATTCGTGAGATCAGTCTAGCTACGGGGGCTAATATTTTAATCGAGCCGGGTGGCTATCCCAAAGTAACTCTTAAATTAGGCGAACTGCCCTTAGATGAAATGCTGCGGGTTATTGTTACATCCTGTGGGGGCACTGTTCTTGACCTGCAGAATCATTATATTGTACAAATGACACCGCCGCAGTTACCTGCATCTCCCATAACACCGGTGCTGTCGAAGGGGATTAATTGTCTAGAAATAGATGAGGACGGTATTGAAGTGGCCTTTCAGGGTGTGCCTTTGGGTGAATTGCTAGCGGACATATATCATGCCGGTGGCCCACGGTTAGTGCCGGATAGAGGCATCCAAGATGAGCGGTTAACAGGACACATCGCAGGTGATGTACCGTTTTCGGCGGTGTGCTCATTCTTGTATGACCAAGGCTATACGGTATTTCCTCTACCGGATAGGTTTCTAGTGCGCGGCAAGACCTCTGGACCATTAGTTCACTGGGAGAAAGACCAGTTCTATCTAGATATTCCCGGCGGTGACTTAGTACCCCTCATTCGGGAGATGGCAAGCAAAGCAGGCCAATCGGTGGTGATTTATCCTGCCGTGCGCGGCAACGTAAGTAATCTGCGGCTAAGTGGCGTAACCTTTCAAGAAGGCTTGGGATATCTGCTAAAAGGTACTACCTTCTCCTTGTTGGAGGCGGACGGGATTTATTTTATCGGCGAAGGGGTGATTCCTCGGTCTGATTCCCCGGGGTTTACCCAGTCGAAGGTGATCTCTCTAAAGCATATTTTGCCCAGTAACCTCATTTCCCTTGTGCCACCTTCAATACCTAGCCAAAATATCAAGGTTATGCCAGGCCAGTCCGCTGTTGTGGTATTTGGTAATCCTGAGGTAATCGAGTCTATTCAGGAGTTTGTTCTCACCGTGGATCAACCTCCGGATACCCAGATGACGATTGTACCCATCCGGTTTGCTGATCCGCAGGAAGTGACCAACGCAATTGCCCAACGTTTTACTAGTGATCTTTTCCACTACATAGACTCACAAAAATCTGTTCTGCTAACAGGTTCACCGGAGGTCAACAAGCGAATTGAAGGGTTGATCAAGCTAATCGATACACCTGCTGCAGCTGTTCGTACCGAGGTAATACCGCTATGGCATATTAACGCGGACGATGCCAAACGGTATCTGAATCATAGCATTGATAGTTCGCGGATCCTAGTCATCGCTGAACAGAATTCCCTAGTCGTAACCGGTACCGAGGATTATATCAGTAGTGTATGCAACTACCTGAAGCAGATTGATATTAGGAATCCACAGATCGTCTTTGATGTGATGATTGTGGAGATTAATGATAGAACCAATACGCAACTTGGTTTTACCGGACAAAGCGAAGATGGCATCCTTCAGTTTGACCTATTGGCAAAGTCCCCCTTAACATTGTCATTAGGTTCAGCTTGGTCTGCAAGTTCCAGGATTACCTTGCTGCTAAGTACGCTAATCCAAGAGGGTAAGGCCAAGCTTCTTGCTAATCCAACGCTTACTACTCTCAATGGTAAGGAAGCCAGTTTTAATGTCTTAACAACTACCCGTTATTGGTCTCCAGAAACTAGTACAGATCAGGATGGAGAAGTAATCAATACGGTTCCTGTTTTTCGTTCGATCGAGACCGGAATTCGGCTGCGATTAAGGCCGTGGGTGTCTGCCTCTGGAGAAATAACAATCGAATTGAATCCCGAGATTAGTGATTCGGCGGGGACTAGTTCCAGTTCTGGACTGCCATCTACTAACGATCGTTCTGTGAGCACAACGGTAAGAGTTAAAGACGGTGAGACTATTGTGATCGGGGGGCTGATTCAGCAAAGTAAGCAGCATGAGGTTTCTGCAGTGCCTGTTTTAGGCCAGCTCCCGATTATAGGAAGGCTTTTCCGCAGCGAGACGGTAGGGGAGATCGAAACGGAGTTTGTGATTGCGATCACGTCTCATTTGGTGGACTTCGAGATGCAGTCAGCACCATGAAAGGACAAGAAGGTGAAAGATCAGGTGAAAAAGCACAGCAACAAGCACAAAGAAACCCAAAGCAACTTTGATCTGAATAACAAGCCATAAACAGGGAGGTAGAGGAATTTGAAAAAAGGCCTATTTCGTTGGTTGCTGCTGGTAGTTCTGTTCACATCAACTCTGATTGTGTCGGTAACAGATTACTGTACATGT
>JALNWK010000048.1 GCA_023230925.1 Limnochordia bacterium | reverse complement strand
TTGCAAAATCATAGTTGCGGAAGTCTGCTAGAAAAGTGGTCTTGTCTGTTCGCCTACATTCACACAAAAAACCACGCAAAACGGGCAGGAATTTGTTTTTACGTGTGGAATATATGTTGTGTAAGCGAAAAAATGTGGAGGGACCACTATGCGTAAAGCGACGAGGCTAGGAAGGCTGGGCACGGAAACGGCCTTTGAGGTCCTAGCAGAAGTAAAGCAACTTGAAGCCCAAGGTAGAGACATCATTAGTTTTGCCATTGGGGAACCGGATTTTGCTACTCCAGGGAATGTCAAAGAAGCTGCGTGTGAGGCGATTAATGAAGATCAAACCCACTATGGTCCTTCGCCAGGGTTAATGGAACTACGTGAGGCAATTGCCGCGTACATATCCACCACCAGAAAAATATCGGTCCGTCCGGAGGAAGTGGTGGTGACTCCCGGTGCTAAACCCATCATTTTCCACGGCATATTAGCTTGTGTCGATCCCGGGGATGAGGTCATCTACCCCAATCCCGGTTTTCCGATTTATGAATCGGTCATTAGGTTTGTGGGAGGAGTCCCTGTACCATTACCCCTTCTTGAGGAACGGGACTTTCGGTTTGATATTACCCAGTTACAATCCTTAGTTACACCAAAAACTAAAATGATTATCCTCAATTCCCCACAAAATCCCACAGGTGGTGTCCTGGGGGCCGCTGAATTGGAGGCTGTGGCCGAACTTGCTTTGACCTACGACCTGTGGGTAATGAGTGATGAGGTTTATTCTCGGCTGATCTTCGATGGGGAATTTATGAGCATTAGCTCGATCCCTGAGATGAAGGAGCGGACCATTATCATTGATGGTTTTTCCAAGACCTATGCTATGACGGGATGGCGCCTTGGTTATGGAGTTACAAATGCCAGTCTTGCCGCTGACATCGCCCGGATCGAGACCAATTGTGAGTCCTGTACCGCCACCTTTACCCAGATCGCAGGGATCGAGGCCTTACAGGGTCCCCAAGAAGCAGCAGAAGCGATGCGGCAGGAGTTCAAGACAAGAAGGGACCTCATTGTTCGATTACTAAACGATATCGATGGTATCAGTTGTCGGGTGCCTAGTGGTGCCTTCTATGTTTTTCCTAATGTCACCGAGGCATGCCGTAAGCTTGGCCTGAAGGATGCCAAGGAGTTCCAGAAGAAGGCCCTGTACGAGGGTAATGTGGCAGTACTGCCAAGAACTTCCTTTGGAAGCAAGGACAGCTGGGAGAACCAAGAGTACGTGCGGCTTTCCTACGCGACAAGCACAGAACAGATCAAAGAGGGTATTGAAAGATTACGAAAAGTGGTAGAAGGATAAACCGAAGGGAGGAAGGATGTATCTAACTGGTGCATCCACCAATGATGGCTTTGGATCATAACAAGGTTGGTTTAGTTCATTTCATGGCCTACCCAGGCCCTGGAGCCACCAAGTCGGTGCAAAGGGGTGAGGCGAGGGAACGTTACCTACTAGCGAGTTTAGAGGAAGTGGCAAAGGATCCCTATTTTGGCTCCATAGAGATCACCCGGATTAAGAACCCTCAGATTAGGCGAAAGGCAGTGGAACTGCTATTAGAGCATGATATGGAGATCATCTTCTCCGCCCAACCGATTCAGCTTTACAACGAAGATGGACTAATCGCCAAGACCGATATTAGTTCAATTGATGAGGTGCTTCGGCAGCAAGCAGTCGAACGGATCTTATCCTACATTGATGAAGCCTACGACATGCATGCTATTAAATTTGGTCTGATTAGTGGCACCGACCCAGGAACCGAGTCGGGACTCAGACTCAGGCAGCGGGCTATTGAGGCTTTGATCCGCTCACTAGATGAGATCTGCGCTTATGCCACCGCGCGGGCCAAAGAGCTGGGGCGGGAACCCTTGAGTATTGCCCTGGAACTTTTTGATCGCCTCGATGGGCGCAATTGTAAGAACCAATTGATTGGCCCCTCGGAAGATGCCCTAGTTGTGGCAGAACGGGTCCGGGATATCTATGGACATAAGAACTTTGGTCTCCTCTATGACCTAAGTCATATGCCTATGATTAAGAACATGTCCTTTGAGCCGGAGACCGCCGAGACGGTGAAGACCCTCGGCAAGTATCTGGTACATGTACACATTGGTACTTGTGTTATGGATTCTGAAGATCCCCTATATGGTGATACCCATCCTGGTTTTGATTACCCCGGAAGTGCTGTCACCGAAGAGATGCTGGCTGAGTTTGTTAAGGCACTGCATGAGATTGGGTATACTGGTGGGGTAGGCTTTGAGTTTCAGCCCGCAGGTAGCCAATTGAGCAAATCCTTGGTAGATGTGGCGAAATCATGGTATGACAAGGCGAGAAGTCGGATTGATGTCAACTACGCCCTTGGTACTTACTATTTCCAAACCCGGCGTTATTTCACCGAAGCAGTTTTTCAAGGTGTGACCGATGCCCGCCTGACCCGACCGGCGATTATTGAAGAGGCAGCAAAGGCGAGAGAAAGGCGCAAGACATTACTTCAGAATGGCAAGCTTCTGATTCTAGCAGCGGATCATCCGGCGCGGAATGTAACTGGTGTTGGGGATGAGCCGGTCCGTATGGGAGATCGAATGGACTATCTGGGTCGTGTAGCCCGGGTGATGGGAACAGAGCTCATTGACGGGATTATGGCGACCACAGATATCATTGAGGACCTGCTTATCTTGGATTACCTAAGGAAAGAGAAGGGGTTATCTGGGTTCCTGGACGGCAAGCTTCTGATTGGATCCATGAATCGTTCGGGACTTGCTGGCATTGAATACGAAATGGATGATCGGATGACTTGCTTCACCCCGGAACGGATGAGAGAACTAAACATGGATGGGGCCAAGATCCTATTCCGACTAGAGACCGGGAGGTACTCCCGCTATTCGGTGCAAACGATGGATTATTGTGCTAAGGCCATTGCACAGTGTCGGGCCCTTAACCTTCCGGTATTCGTCGAGCCCTTGCCTGTGGAAAAACAAGGTGATGGATACCGAGTTATTGCTGATGCCGACGCGTTAATCAAGATGATTGGCATTGCCTCTGCATTGGGTGATTCGTCAAGGGACCTGTGGCTGAAGATTCCCTATGTCCCTGAGTTTTACCGGGTAACCCAAGCGAGTACTCTGCCTATGTTGATGCTTGGTGGTCCTTCCAGTGGTGATCCCACAGGTATGATGCAAAACTTCGAACGGGGTATGGGTGAAGGGAATAATGTCTTCGGGGCCATGGTTGGACGGAACGTTTTATATCCTGGTAAGGATGACCCCCGGGCTGTAGCTAACGCAGTTTACAGGATCTGTCATGATGAGCTAAGAACCGAGGAGGCCATTGCGTACTTGCAGAATGAGCGAGGACAAGATTTAGATGAGTTGAGTCAGTTATTTGAGTAGTAGTCTAGGGGGTAACGGGGATGCTGGCCAGTGAACGGAGAAAGCACATCATTGAGATTATCGAGGAGACGAAGGCGGTATCGGTGCAGGATCTATCCCAGCGGTTTGCGGTCGCAACAGAGACTATCCGCCGGGATCTTAAGAAGTTAGAGGCCGAAGGCGTGCTAAAACGCACCCATGGGGGGGCAATCGTAGAGGAGTCCATCAGTGTTTTGCCGTTCGCCCAACGAAGCAATCAATACATGAATGAAAAGAGAATGATTGCCACCCGTGCAGCCAAGCTCATCCAAGATGGTCAAACGCTAATACTAGATGGTGGTACCACTACACTGCAGCTTGCTCGTTCCCTCATACACAAAAAGGATTTGACGGTTGTCACCAATTCACTTGCAATTGCGACAGAACTTGCTTATGTCCCTGGGGTTACTGTGGAGGTTGTAGGGGGAATTTTGCGCAAAGCAGAGCTTTCCCTTGTTGGCCCCACGGCTAAGCAGTTTATTGAGCGTATCCGGGTAGACTGGACCTTTCTTGCTGCAGCCGGGATAACAGTAGATCATGGACCGGCTGTATCCAACAACTTTGAAGCGGAAATCAAAACCGTGATGGCCGAAGCTGCCACAAGTTCAGTACTTCTGGTTGACTCAAGTAAGCTCGGCAGACCTGCGATGGTATCTTACTTATCGCTTGGGAAGCTAGACATGATCATCACCGATAATAACGCCGACAAAGATGTACTACATGCTTTAGAAGGCGAAGGCATCAAGGTATTGATTGCAGGGAACCAGTAAGAGAAGGGTGGCCTTTTTAGGCCCTTGGGGGCCCTTCTCCTTCGGATACGCCTCTTATATTCCACTTGGAGGTGGGACTAGATGGAACGACGAAGGGTTCTAGTTACCAGACGTATTCCCCAGCCCGGAATTGATTTACTCACAAAGGTATGCGATGTCGAGATAAACGAAGAAGAACGGGTGCTTTCCAAAGAGGAGATAATTAACAAGATAAGGGATAAAGATGGATTGCTGTGTCTGCTAACAGATGAGATAGATGAGGAGATTCTAAGGGCTGGTAGTGGACTCAAAGGAGTGGCCAACTATGCGGTTGGGTTTAACAATGTCGATATTGCTGTAGCTACCCAATTGGGGATTCCTGTATCGAATACCCCGGGGGTCCTTACCGAGACTACCGCGGATCTGGCTTGGGCCCTATTAATGGCCGCGGCCCGACGGGTGGTGGAGGCAGATGGCTATACCCGAGCGGGCAAGTATGCTGGTTGGAGTCCTAACCTGTTTTTAGGGGTGGATGTCTACGGCAGGACTCTCGGCCTAGTTGGATTGGGGCGGATTGGCCAAGCTGTAGCGAGAAGGGCCCAAGGCTTTGATATGCAGGTCCTCTATTACGATTTATCCCGATTGACCCCGGAAGAAGAACAAGCCCTTAATGTTACCTACTGTTCCTTGCCGGAGCTTTTGAAGAAGAGCGATTTTGTATCGCTCCATGTGCCCTTGACTGCGGATACTAAGTACCTGATTGGCAAAGATGAACTTACCATGATGAAAGATACGGCTGTCTTAGTTAATACAGCTCGGGGTCCTATTGTTCATGAAGCTGCTTTAGTAGAAGCTCTCAAGAACAAAAAGATCTTTGCCGCCGGCTTAGATGTCTATGAGGACGAACCGGATTTGGCAGCGGGTTTGGCTCAACTGGATAATGTAGTGGTCGTGCCTCATATTGCCAGTGCCAGTGTCCAGACCCGGACGAAGATGGCCACAATGGCCGCTGAGAACCTGCTGATGATGCTGGCGGGCAAGTGTCCGCCCAATATTGTTAATCGAGAGATATACGAAGGATAAGAAAGGGCCCGGGGACGGTTAACATGTACCCGGGCTATGGCCTTGCTGCAAGTATTTTGGTTCATCGATCTGTGCTCGTTTTTGAGACCAAAAGGATCTTAGCCGAAGCGGTTTTCTCTTAGGGTTGATTTGACAGCATCCTCATCTATGGTATAATCAACACCTAGAACAATTCCATGGGGGCTGTTGATAGTTAGATATGTCAACATGCTTGGGAATATGTGACAGGCGAGGTTCTGCCTAAGACAACTTAGTATCTCTTCAATGAGCGTTTGGGATTACATTTCAGCTGTATGGCTCCATATAGCTGGCGCCCTTGTCGCTTTCCTATTCTCGCTTAGCGAGCTAGTCTATGAGTGGAGACTTGTCTCCCTCGTCTTTAGTTCTTTCCGCTTATCCCATTATTCAGAACGGTGCTGGCTTAACCACTGGTATTACCCATGGTGTATAACCAAGATTGGGGGGATTTTCTGCTCATGATCAAGTTTCAGAACGTGAGCAAGAAGTATAACCAAAAGGTGGTGGCTGTAAACAATATTAACCTCAAGATCAATCGGGGAGAATTCGTGGTACTGATTGGTCCTAGTGGTTGTGGCAAGACGACGACCCTTGAGATGATTAACCGACTTGAAAAGCCAACAAGTGGGTCCATATATATCAATGGTCAGGATATAAGCAAGGTGGATGAAGTGGCGTTAAGGCGCAACATCGGCTATGTTATCCAACAGACGGGATTGATGCCCCACCTTACCATCGGCGAGAACATAGGGTTGGTACCACGCTTGCAGAAATGGCCTGAAAACCGTATCAAAGACCGGGTCATAGAGCTTTTGGAAATGGTCGGTATGGAACCGGGCAGTTACCTAACACGATATCCCCATGAGCTAAGTGGCGGGCAGCAGCAACGCATCGGGGTCTTGCGTGGAATTGCCGCGGAGCCGGACATTATTCTGATGGACGAACCCTTCGGGGCCCTAGATCCTATTACCCGAGAGAACCTGCAAGATGAACTCAAGAAACTGCAAGATCAATTGAGAAAAACCATCGTGTTTGTGACCCATGATATGGATGAAGCACTTAAGTTGGGAGACAGGGTGGTACTAATGAGACAGGGCCAGATCGTCCAGGCGGATGATCCGGAGGATCTGTTACGAAATCCGGCTGATGAATTCGTCGAGGAGTTTATTGGACGGGACCGCCTTGCCCTACAAGTTGAGACGCTTACAGTTGAGGAAGTGGCACGAACTACCCCGATTACCGCTTCACCGGAACTTGGACTATTGCAAGCCGCCCGGCGTATGCGACAGAAACGAGTGGATAGTCTTGTGGTGGTTGACGAAGAAGATAGACTCATAGGGATTGTGACTGCCAAAAGCGTGAATAAACACAAAAGCAACTCTAAAAGGATTAAGGACATCGTCCAGGTGGATATTCCCACCGTATCCAGGGGTACTTCAGCTAAGACCGCCTTTGAGTTGTTGTTTCTAAGTGATGTAGGGCTGCTACCTATCATAGGCGAGTCCGACCGCTTGTATGGAATTGTCACCAGGAGTAGTCTTGCTGAGATGTTGTACCAGGTGGTATGGGATAGTGACTTCCCTAGTTCAAACGGGTTGTCCCATACCAAGATGCAAGCAAGCTACAATTAACAGGGAGGAGACAACACTTGTCGACGTTTATACAATTCTGGGAGTATGTAGTCTCACATCCAACGCAGATGCTTACCGCGATTTACGAGCATATCGTATTGTTGGTGGCTTTGCCTGTGGGGCTTGCAATTTTAGTAGCTGTTCCTTTAGGTGTGATTTGCACACGCAGTAAGAAATTGGCCACGGCTTTGCTTAGCATAGCAGGTATCATGCAGACCATTCCTAGTTTAGCATTATTGTCCTTCATGGTCATGCTTGGACTTGGGATTGGTTTTAGACCAGCCATAGTAGCAATTTTCATCTATGCTCTTCTGCCAATTCTAAGAAACACGTATACAGGGATTGAGTCTGTGGATCCCTTCATCAAGAAGGCAGCCAAGGGTATGGGTATGACTGACTTTCAGTGTCTTATACAGGTTGAACTACCCTTGGCTGTACCGATGATACTAGCCGGTGTTAGAACCTCTACGACCATTTCGATCGGTACCGCAACACTGGCTGCTTTTGTAGGCGGTGGTGGTCTTGGTGGCTTAATCGTTACTGGCTTACGGATGCTTCGGAATCACATTGTGCTGGCGGGTGCTATACCTGCGGCATTACTCGCCCTAATGGTGGATTATCTTTTGGGTAGACTTGAGGAGACTATTACCCCTGAGGCAATGAAATCTAATTAACTTGTTTAAGGAAAGAGGGGATGCTGTGAGTTTGCGGAAAAGAAAGGGATTCTTTGTACTGCTGGGGATTGCTCTATTGGTAACTCTGATTTTCATTGCTCAGCCCAACAAGCCGGAAAAGCAGATCACTTTTTCGTCCTTCGATTTCTCTGAGACAGTATTGTTTGGTGAGCTAATCAAACGACTTGTGGAGGAAAATACGGACATTTATGTGGAGCATCTTCCCAATATGGAGCTGGGTGTTAGTGTAGCTGCTACTCAGACCGGTGAGGTTGATATATATTTAACCTATTCCGGTACGCAGTTTACAACGGTATTAAAACAAGACGTCACTGAGGAGTGGACCGATCCCCAGAAGGTCTTAGCATATGTTACCAGGGAAGTCGACACCCAACATGATATGCTATTGATGGATCCCTTAGGCTTTGATAACACCTATGCAGTTGCGGTTCGACGGGATCTTGCTAAGAAGTACAATTTGGAGAAAGTCTCGGATCTCAGACCATATGCATCAAGCATGGTGTTGGCAACCGATGAGGATTTTCTGTACAGAGAAGAGGTTGTGGTTAGTTATACGCATATGACAAAAGTCTATGATATGAAATTTCGCAGGGCTGTTGCTATGAGCTACGGGTTGCTGTATCGGGCAGTGGAAAAGGGCGATGTAGATGCAATTGTGGCCTACTCTTCCGATGGTCGGATTGCCGCCATGGATCTCAAGGTCCTTGAGGACGATAGGTCATTCTTTCCACCTTACGATGCGATGCTAATTGTGCGGCAAGAGACCCTTGTTGAATATCCCGAGTTATTTGATGTGCTGGACCGACTCAGTGGGAGAATTGACCAGGAGACGATCCAGAGGCTAAATGCCAGGATGGACGTGGACGGGGTTGATCCAGCCATTGTGGCCGAAGACTTCCTCAGAGAACAGGGACTAATCTAGCGGCAACTAAAAAACCCGAGGCGTCTAGGCCTGTATAAGGGTTATACCAACATGACATATCTGTTTGGCAAAAGCTTCAGAAGGTGATGCAAAGACACATCACCTTCTAGAGTATTGCTCATCACGTTCCTACGATGAAGCCAGTACTAGAAATCAGATCTCCTAGTCCCACCGTCAGAACAGGCTTTGCTACCACCTTGGTAGGCAGATATAGCAAGTCATATCCGTGGTATTTGCCCTTGCCCGTTTGGGCTAGTTCATCCCCAAGTGTTTCAGAGAGCCTCACTAAACGCGTCAAACCATCACTCGATAGTGGTACCTCAAGGCCGGTGAAGATGTCTTGGGATCCTGTAATCCGCCCCATTTTAGTGCGAGCTGCAGCTAAAGTAGCTGCCAGTACTAGGCCCCGTTGGGTAGTCGCGGGCAAGACGTAATTTGGCTTGGTGAGGCACAGGTAATACCCTAGGTCATGGAGCTGAATGCGATTTAGATCCAACTGTTGCATTAACCGGAATGTACCGGTTAATACATCGTTAATATCATTATGATTCTCAATCTGTGTGCTCAGGCTCCCCTCACCTAGATCCCTGAGAAGAGCAACTAACTCCACTTCATTTAGACCAAGGCTATCCACGAAGGGTAGAATCTCCGTCAAGATACCCTTGCGGATGTTACTACTGGCGATGGAGGCAAATTCATAATGTAGCTTCAGATGTGGATGCTGCTTCCGTAGTTGTTGCAGAAACGCTGCGACGGGCCGAAGACAGTCAAGATAGCTGCTTCCATCGGGATAAGTCTCCGAAAGAATGTGAAATCCCGAGACGATAAAGTGGGAGAACTCAGATCCTTTGGCGAGCAAGCCCTGCTTAAAGGTATTGGTGATCTGCAACTTGTTATTTACCGGATTCCAAGCGGCAATATAGCGATTCGCCCGGGGGGTGGTGAAGGTCTCCTGCGGGGTTGTAATGTCCAATCCCTGAGGGTATTCCAAAATCCAGTGGAGCGCCTCAATTCCCTCACCTTGCCAGGCTTGTTGGGGATGCAGAAGGCTGAACTTGCCTGCCTGTTCTTCGAGGACCAAAAGGTTAGTATCCTGGTTAAACAAACCCGCTTGTTCCTTGGTTAAGGGATTGGCATATACTAGGATGCGGCGAAACCCCAAGGGGGAAAGGGCATTGGCCATATTTCCCGAGGTGCCCCCCATCCGTAGCTGGTCATAGCCGAAGTGGTCCATCACCCACCGAAAAGTGGATTCATTTCGGATCATTAACTGTAGAGCTTTGCCCCTGGATAAGCTATGAAACATACCGGTCAACAGTTCCGCGGGATTATTGATCTCGATTGGCAGCTGATCTAATACATTATACTGTTTTAGGGCACTCTGTATCTGCCTGGGATCAATTCGCTTAAGTCCATCGATGGTGGAGTGAAAACCTAGGATAACACCGGGGACCTTGTCAATGTGATCCACGGCATCTTGGATTATTGAACTATAGATCTTGTTCCACTGTCGTTCCATTGTGTTGCTCCCTTCACAAAAGAGGGAGTCCATTTTTCGCCCATTCTATACTTCGACGGTAAATCAGGATTACCTGCCCGCTCTTACCTTTGGGAGAATTAATTTCCGATGTTCTTGCAATAATAACTAAGGGCTCAGCAAGGTCAGATGTGGGTGGTAAGAAGTGTCAAAGATACTGGATATTCTCAAAAACATGCTAAAGATAGGGCGGCGTGGCCTAAAGGAAGAGATGGAGCAGGGCGCATGGAATGCTCCCTTAAGCAATAGTCTAGAAACAAATGAAGACACTATCTCTAACGCATTCGGGCACAGCGGTGACCTAGTCCTAAGAAGGTTGCGCTTAGGATCGGCCCACAAACACGAGATCCTATTAGTATACATTGACGGATTGGTAGATAATAACCTCATCAGCACCGCTGTGATCAAAGGGATCTTAAGTTCCTCTAAGCGGGTAAGTCTAGGTTCCCCCATTGACTTCTTACAAGAACAGATGATCTTAGCTGGCAGTGTTAAGAGGGTTTCCGATTTGATGGAGGTGCTTGGAGGTATTAGCACGGGTCACTGCGTTGTTTTGGTGGAGGACTACTGTGAAGCACTGGTGTGTGGCGTCCAAGGAGCTGAACATCGGGGGATCCAAGAGCCTACTACCGAGGTTGTGGTCCGGGGTCCGAAGGAAGGGTTCACCGAGGTGTTACGGATCAACACTGCCATGTTAAGAAGGAAAATTGGTTCCCCTAGGCTTTGGTTCGAAGAGCGGGAAGTGGGAACCATATCTAAGACAAAGGTGTCCATTGCATATATCAAAGGGGTGGCAAGCCAGAGCATCGTCGAGGAAGTACGCAGGCGGATTGAGCGAATTACAACGGATACCATTAACGAAAGTGGTCAATTGGAGGAGTACATTGAAGATGCGCCTTTGTCACCCTTTCCCACTCTAATTAGAACCGAACGACCAGATCGGGTGGCCGGCGAGCTCATGGAAGGACGGGTTGCTATCCTAACCAACGGCACGCCCTTCGCGTTGATTCTACCCGCAACCTTCAGTATGTATCTTACTGCTAGTGAGGACTACTATGAAAGGTACACCGTGGGTTCAGCCCTACGTTTTTTGCGCTTGATTACGTTTTTCCTGTCTTTGACCTTTCCGTCGATTTATGTTGCCATTACGACCTTTCACCAGGAAATGCTGCCGACATCGTTAGTGCTTGCAATTGCAGCCCAAAGGGAGGGGGTTCCCTTTCCCGCGGTTGTAGAAGCATTGCTTATGGAAGTAGCTTTTGAGATTCTGCGGGAAGCGGGTGTGCGCCTACCGATGGTGATCGGACCAGCAATTAGTATTGTTGGTGTACTGATTCTAGGACAAGCTGCCGTAGAAGCAAGCCTTGTCTCCTCTGCGATGATTATTGTCGTAGCCGTAACGGCGATTGCTTCTTTTACTACTCCAATCTACAGTCTGGGGATCAGTGTCCGACTTCTTAGGTTTCCCTTGATTATCTTAGCCAGTACCCTGGGCCTTTTTGGCGTTTTTGTGGGTTTGTTCATGCTCTTGATTCATCTGTGTTCGTTACGTTCCTTTGGAGTACCCTATTTGGAGCCCCTAGCTCCGGTTGTATTTTCGGATTTCAAGGATGTCATGATAAGAGCTCCCTGGTGGGCCATGGATACCAGACCCGGTCTTATTTGGACCGAGAGACCGACTCTTCAGGAGAAGCAACTAAAGCCCCGACCACCTAAAGCCCCAAGAAAAAGACGGAAAGGAGAGTAAGTATGCAGCTGGAGAAAGGAAGGATCTCAGGGCGTCAAATGATGGCGCTGATTATCCTTGGTCGGATTGTATCCATCATGATTACCTTTCCGTTAATCACAGGTCTTTCCCCGGTACAGGATGCATGGCTTGCGGGATTGGTCAGTTTAGCTGTGGCGATTCCTTTTTTATTATGGATCATCAAGTTGGCTGAATGGTTCCCTGACAAGACCATTATTGAGTACGCCATCGAAGCACTTGGACCTTTCTTTGGCAGAATTATTGGAGCGGCAGTCTTGAGCTATCTGATCTGGGATATCGTTGTTGCCACCCGGAGTATTGGGGATTCCTTAACGGTTGCCATTATGCCTGACACCCCGATTCTAGTATTTATCATCGTTCTGTTGGCTATTGCTGCCAATGCCGCCCGATGTGGGTTAGAGGTTTTCTCTCGAATGGGGGAAAACAGTCTTTTTGTGGTGCTGGCCTTTGTTCTATTAATCTGGGTGTTACCCTACGAAAAAACAGATTTCCTCCGACTTAAACCGGTGCTCTCCCAGGGTCCCCTTTGGTTAATTCGACCGTCCATCAGTTCCTTTTCCTTCTATACAGAGCTGATTGTCCTTGGTCTTATCGTTCCCTATTTGAATAAGCGGGATGAGGCCCTCAAGTATTCCTTACTTGGACTGCTGATTAGCGGAGTGATCCTTGTGGTGTTTGCCATTTTGGTGGTGGCTGTCTTTGGACCCACGGCAAATGGGTTAACGATGCCTCCTTATAGCCTTACGCGCATGATCACCATTGCTAGATTCTTTGAGCGGGTGGAGGCAATATCCATGGGGGTATGGCTGCTAAGTAGTGGCATTAACCTGGCAACTTTGCTTTGGGCGACGGCGATCGGTCTTGCTCAGATCTTTAATCTAAAAGGATATCGGTTTCTGGTTTATCCTATCGCGGCTTTGGCGGTGCCCTTGAGTGTGGTGGCCTTTGAGAGCATTGTGGAACTGGAACGGTTTCTTGAATATGACATGTGGGGATATCTTTCGATCATAATGGTCTTGGTTATTCTTCTGCCCCTTACGGCTGCTTGGCTATTCCGCAGATTAAGGAGCGATGCGTGATGAGTATAAGGACGCGAAGACTTGTACTGGTTGTCTTGATTCTAATGATGTTTCTAACTAGCTGCTGGAACCGACGGGAGATCGAAACCTTAGGGTTCGTGTTAGCTGTTGGGGTGGATAAGGCAGCCGAAGAAGGCAAGATCATGCTCAGTGTCCAAATTGCCAAACCCTTTGCTCTAGCGGGCCCTTCCGTTGTAGCGGAGCGACCTTTCTGGTTGGTGTCCAGTACCGGATATACTGTATTCGAAGCGATCCGGAATTTTCTTTCCCAAAGTCCTAGACGACCCTTCTGGGCCCACAACAGGTTTATTCTCATCGGAGAGGAACTAGCCCGGGAGGGCATTATGGAAATCATCGACCTTTTCGCCCGGGATGGGGAAAGCCGCAGGACTGTTCAAGTGGTGATTGTCAAAGGAGCAAAGGCTGTGGATTTACTACAGGCTGAGTTTGAACTAGAAAGGCTTCCCTCAGAAGGTGCTCAGGGTATCCTGCTTGGATCGCTTGCTGGCCTGGGGACAACGGTAGGAACTGAGCTAAACGATTTATTGCAAATGCTAGAACTCCCTGGAATGGAGCCAGTGGCATTGCGGGCCGAAATTGTAGATCGACCACCGGATGTTGATCTACGGGGACAGTCAAAACGGGATGTAATCTCAACAAGCGCACGCTTATCCGGTGCTGCTGTTTTCAAGAAGGATAAGTTAGTCGGTTGGCTTGGTCCGAAGCAAACAAGAGGGCTTCTTTGGATCAAAGGAGAGATTAAGGGGACTGTCCTAGTAGTTGAGTACCCCAACGAACAAGATCGGTTGATTACGGTTGAAGTGATTCGGGCCTCAAGCAAAGTGACTCCCAAGATAATCGATGGGAAACCCCAGATCAAGATCGAGATTAATGTCGAAGGGAATCTTGGGGAGACCCAAGTTTTTTTCGATCCCATTACCCAGCTTGAGAAATGGGCCAGTATCGAACGACGGGTGGCAGAGGCGATAAGAGGGGAAGTCCAATCGGTACTGGATGCTGCCCAAAAGGAGTATAAATCTGACATCTTCGGGTTTGGTACCTCCTTCTACCGCAATTATTACAAGGAGTGGGAGAGGATGCAGGCAGATTGGGATCGACTTTTTCAAGAACTTGCTGTAGAAATCGATATCCGCACCGGGCTACGACGGTCGGGTTTGGCTGTGCGAGGCTTTTTGGATATCTAGATGAAGGAGAATACCCGTGCAGGTTGTCCTAATTATCTTAGCGTTTTTCGGGATTGGTGCTTACGAGGCGAAGGGCCTCATTAAGAATCAGTGTTGGAAAGAGCTGGGCGTGATGATTGGATTGTTGACTGTGGGGCTATCCGTTAGCCTCATACGAGTTGTTTTTGGGGGATTCCCCCGCCTTTTTCTCCTGTGGCTTAGTTTATCCGAAAAGATCAACAGTTTCCTTGGTTTACAGCCCTAGGTGTTGTTCCGGTTGTGTGCGGATTTCCCTACTGGAGCAGGAAAAGCAATTCCCAATGAATAACATTATCAAAGGTGAAGATCTTTGAGAGGGTTGGAATTGTGGCACAACGCACTGTAAAAGACGCTGGCCAAGTTGAGATCGTTGTAAAAAAATCTCGGTTCATCGCGCAAGTACTGCCCGCATGTACCGAAGAAGAAGCCCTTGCTTTCATTGAGGAAATCCGGAGACAGCATCCAACTGCTACCCATCATGTCTATGCTTATCTGGTTTCATCACCGCAGCAAATCCAGCGATTCAGTGACGATGGAGAGCCATCGGGTACTGCTGGCCGTCCCATCATGGAGCTGATTACCGAATGGGACCTTACTGACCTTGTAGTGGTGGTAACCCGTTACTTTGGCGGGACGCTGCTTGGAGCCGGCGGGTTAGTGAGAGCTTACCGACAGGCTGCCTATGAAGGAATAAAACAAGCGGGGATGGATTGGAAGATTCCCTGCCAAGTATATTCAGGAGTTATAGACTATTCCTATTGGGGCAAGATCCAGAATGTACTTACAGAGTATCCGGTTAAGATAATTGATGTCGACTATGCTGCACAGGTTCGGGTGCAGCTTGCCGTGTCAAAGGACTACTGGTCCCAGGTGCATCAAAAGCTCATGGATATCACCAACGGTGAGATTCAATTGACCTTAGATGGTGAGACCTATGTCTTCAGTGATGAGCTAAAACCTCGGGAATAACGGCAAAGGATGGGAGGAGAAGTGACCTTTTGGAATTTGTAGATAAGGTATATCGCGGGCTAGTCCTTGATCCCTTTCAGCGGGAAGCTATTTCCATGATCCTGCAAGGCCATTCGTTATTGGTATCAGCCCCTACGGGGGTGGGCAAGACCTTGGTGGCCGATTATCTAATTGAAACGATGTATCAAGAGCATCGACGGGTAATCTATACGGCGCCGATTAAGGCTTTAAGTAATCAGAAATACAAGCAGTTTAAGGAACTGATGGGGGAGGAAGCCGTTGGTATTCTCACTGGTGATGTGGTGATCAATCCCGATGCCCCCGTGCTGGTAATGACTACTGAGATTTTCCGAAATCTGTTGCATCTATCCCCTGCACGCGTAGCCGATGTGGCTTACGTTATCTTCGATGAGATCCACTATATTGACGATCCTGAACGGGGCTCGGTCTGGGAGGAAAGCCTCATTTTCATGCCAAAGGATATGCGGTTCCTGGGCCTTTCGGCGACCATTCCCAATGTGGACGAATTGGCCGCTTGGATCGAAGGGGTACAGCAGCAGAAGGTAGCGGTAATCAAGCATTTTGAGCGAACTGTTCCCTTGGAGCATTACCTATTCGAACCTGAACAGGGCATTACAACGGAGAAACGACTGGCCAATCAGGTAAAACGGACCAAGAATCGGGGTAAAGGTTTCTTTCCCAGACCGGACCGATTCGGTCACCTGAAGCTATTGGATGTGGTGGATCAAGAGTACCTGCCATGCCTCTTTTTTACGTTTAGTCGTAAGCAATGTCAAGACAATGCCCGGGCCCTTTTTCGGGTTAAAGACTACCTGAGTAAGGCAGAGAAAAGCCAGGTAGGTGAGTTTATCCAGAAACATCAGGAAAAATACGGGAAGACAGAATCAAGCAGGTTGCCGGAACTTCAGGAGTTTCTACTTGCGGGTATTGCATACCATCATGCCGGAATGTTGCCGATGATGAAGGAACTGGTAGAGGACTTGTTCGAACAACGATTAATTAAGGTATTGTATTGTACGGAGACCTTTGCTGTTGGTTTGAACTTTCCCTGTAAAACGGTCTGCTTCAGCTCCCTCAGTAAGTGGGATGGCATTGAATTTCGTGCGCTAAAGAACAGAGAGTATTTCCAAATGGCCGGGAGAGCCGGAAGACGGGGTATTGACACCCACGGCTACGTTTTTGCTATCGTGGAGCTGATGGACTTTGCCGAAAAGAGGATTCCCACTCGTAAAGAGGATCAAATTGAGCCATTGGTTAGTCAGTTTAGCCTGTCATACAATACAGTGCTAAATCTTGTGCGTAACTATGATTCGCCCGAGATCAAAAGTATCCTTGATAAGAACTTTGCCAGTTGGCAAAGACACAAACAATATCTGGACCTTACTGCGACCAAGCAGCAACTACGAGATGAGTTGAGCTCCATTGAGGAGAACTGTACACAGTGGTCAAAGGGCAGCTGCCCCCTCCGACGGGAAGCCCAGGAGAAACAGCTTGCTAAACTACGGCGGCGGGTAGATGAAGCGGTCAAAGCAGTGAATTACCGCAGTCAGAGGAAGAAACTGCTGCCCCAGCTTAGGGCTTTGGAAAAACAGTTAGCTTCCGATGTTGAAGGATGCAGTAAGGAACAGATTAGGCGATGTCGCAAGATGCAAAGAAGACACAAGCAGGTGCAAAACGAACTGCGGAGGACCAGTCGGCTACTGTCTCAACTAGCACCGAAAAACGCGTACATAGCCGAATTTGAGTCTAAAAGGGATTTGCTGTCCGCCTTGGATTTCATTCGTGATGATGCCCTCACAGCTCGGGGTGAGTTTGCGGCGCAAATCCATGGTCAAGAGATTCTAGTTACAGAAGTATACTTTGACGGTTTCCTACATCAACTGGATGTGCATCAACTAAATGGACTGGCGGTGGCCATTGGCTACGAGCCTAGAAAAGGTGAAATTAGCACTAGACAGAACGTAGTGAACCTGCGCCCAGTATTCAAGGCTTATAAGAAACTGGAGCGGATGGAGCAATATCTGGTTGGGACCTCCAGTGTTCGGTTCCATGAAAACATGGTACATTTGGCCTATCAGTGGAGCAAGGGGGCGGATTTCTCTCAAATAACTAGTCACTCGGACCTTGATGAGGGGGATATTGTGTACAACCTGCGCCGAGCTATTGATTTGCTGCGTCAGATTCGCGGTGCTATTGGGGATGATGATCCCATATTGGCTGGGAAGATTCGCGATGCCATTGAACGCATGGATCGGGATGAAGTGTCTATCGTGCTATGAAGAGCAACGCTACTTTACATTAAGAGGGAAAATACCAATAGTGTGTTAGGCTATCATATTCATGTGTTTTGGTTAGGCTAATATATGCAGTTTATTGATGAGGAGGTCTTTTTCATGGATGGGGGCTTTCATGAGTTTCAATTGGGTAATGGTACAGGTCTTTATGTCTATCCCACAGATAAGTTTAAGACCACGTTAATCCGCGTGGTCTTCTCAACGAATCTCGATGAAGAGACAACAAAAACTGGGTTGGTGCCCTTTGTATTGAAGAGAGGCACAAAGACCCACCCGGATAATCTAGCGCTAGCGAGGTTTTGCGAACAGCTCTACGGAGCTTACCTCAATGGCGATGTCCTCAAGATTGGGGAACAGCAATTGGTGCAGTTCACCCTAAGCGTACTAAATGATCGCTACATTAGTGCTCAGATTGATTTGCTCGGGGAAGGTCTTGGATTGCTACGGGAAGTGATCTGTGATCCTTTGGTTGTGCATGATGGTTTTAAACCCAGCTATGTACAGACTGAGGCTAATAATCTTCGAGAGAAGATCCGTGGGTTGATCAATGACAAACGTCGATATGCCACGTTCCGCTGTATCGAGGAGATGTGCAAAGGAGAACCCTTTGCCCGGAATAAGTACGGTAATGAGGCGGAACTCTCAAATCAAGATCCCAAGGCTTTGTATGGTTTTTATCGGGAACTGATCGATCAGTGTCCTATGGATATTTACGTAGTAGGTTCGGTAGAACCCGATGAGGTTTATACTACAGCCGAAGAGGTTTTTGGCTTTACCCGGTCGGGGGGATATGCTCTAAAACAGACGTTTATCAAGACCCAACCGGATAAGATAAAAGAAGTGATCGAGGAGAAGGATGTTAACCAAAGCCTTCTAGTAATGGGCTATCGATTGACTAATGGGGTTACCTATGCCCACAGTGATTACCCGGCCATGCTCTTTTGGAACGGGGTGTTAGGTCACTTCCCCCATTCGAAACTCTTCATGAATGTTCGTGAGCGGGAAAGCCTTGCGTACTTTGCCTTCTCGCAATTAGATGCAGCTAAGGGAATTGCCCTAGCTATTGCAGGTATTGATGGGAACAACTACGAAAAGACAAGGGAGATCATTAGCAACCAGGTGGAGGATATGAAGGCGGGCCGGATCACCGAGAGGGAGTTTGAGGATACCCGGCGGGGATTGCTCAATGGGTTGTTAGCCCAGGAGGATAGTGCCGGGTCCTTAATCAGCAACCAATTGCGCGGGGTTGTTAGTGGGAGAGTCAGGCCTTTGACAGAACAGCGGGAAATGATTCAACAGGTCCAGCTAGAGGATATCGTGGAGTTTGCCCAAGGGGTTGAGCTTAGTACAGTGTATCTGCTCAAAAACGTGCAGGCAGGAGCGTGAGATGATGAGACTTCAGGAGTTTACCAGTTCCCTACTTCAAGAAACGATCTACTACCAAAAGGCGCCGGGGGGATTGCGGGTTTACCTTATGCCGAAGAAATATAACGCGTTTTATGCGGTATATGCAACCCAGTATGGCTCCATGGATAGCAAATTCGTTGTGCCCGGGGAGAAAGAGCCCTTGGAGGTCCCGGATGGTATTGCCCATTTTTTGGAGCATAAGATGTTTGAAAAAGAATGGGGCGCTGTCTTTGACAAGTTTGCCCAGTTGGGTGCATCAGCCAACGCCTTTACCAGCTATGAAATGACAGCCTATCTTTTTGGCTGTACCGACAATTTTGAGGACAACTTGGAGCTTTTATTAGATTTTGTGCAAACCCCCTATTTTACCGATGAGACTGTGGAGAAGGAAAAGGGGATTATTGAGCAGGAACTGAGGATGTACCTAGACAATCCCAACCGGGTGCTCTACCAAAGTCTATTAGAGTCACTATATCATAGTAATCCTGTTCGCAAAGATATTGGTGGGACTGTGGAAAGTGTACAAAAGATCACGAAGGAGCTATTGTACAATTGTTACAGGACTTTCTATCATCCTAGCAACATGATTCTGTTTGCCGTTGGCAACTTTGATCCTGAAGCGGTCTTTGACCAGGTATATCGTAACCTGGAACGATTGGCTCTTGATGAGCAGCCCCCCATTAAACGAGTCTATCCGGAAGAGGATGCTTCGTTACGCACAAAGTATGTCAAGAATGAGCTAGATGTATCACGGCCCAGATATCTGCTTGGTTATAAGGACCCTGTTGTTGGTTTGAGGGGTAGAGCACTTATGGAGCGGGAGCTTGGGGTAAGTTTACTGCTTGGAGTTGCTTTGGGTAGGAGTTCGGTGTTATATAACAAGCTTTATGATGCGGGCTTAATTGACGATAGTTTCTCCACTTCGTATATGGTTTCGCCGAGCTATGGACATATCATGATTGGAGGTAACACCCCGGACCCAGAAAGACTGCATCAGGAGCTTCTCGCAGGCCTGAGAGAGTTTCATAGCGCAGGGATAAATGAAGATGATTTTGAACGGGTGAAGCGAAGCGCCATTGGTCAGTTTGTGGGTTCCTTTAATTCCATTGAGTCCGTCGCCAACAACTTCATCTACGCCCAATTTAATGGTATCTGGCTCCTTGATTACCTACCAGTTATGGAAAACCTTACACTGGAACAGGTCAGGGGATTACTTACAGAGTTTGCTGATGAAAAGCAGGTCGCAGTGTCGGTGGTGTATCCCCATGGGAGTGAATGAGCGAAAAACTCAGCTGCGACAAGCGGGGCTGGAGTTTCGTCAAAGCTTACCCGAGATGACGGCTCAACGAAATAGTCGACGGATTTGGTTGCACCTGCGGGAATTTCCACTCTATCAAAGGGCCAATGCCGTGATGTTTTATGTGGCATTGGCCGGTGAGGTGGATACGAAACCAATGATTGAGCAGAGCCTAAGGATGGGGAAGCGTATTATTGTCCCTGTAACTGATCGGAGCGCAAAGGCCCTTATGCCCTGTGAGATCTTTGGTCTTGATGAACTTGTCGAGGGGGTTTTTAATGTGCTAGAACCCCGTGAGAATTTACGTCGCGTTGTCTTGCCGGAGGAAATAGACCTGATCGTTGTTCCTGGTGCGGCCTTTGACCGTAAGGGCGGTAGAATTGGTTTTGGGGCGGGCTACTACGATCGTTTCTTAAGTCAGCCCCAACTGAGGGCCTCTACCGTGGCCCTCAGTTTTGAAGGTCAGATTATGGATGAGGTGCCTCAGGATGATCATGATGTATCTGTGGAGTGGCTGATCACCGAGCAGGGTGTTTTCCAATGTAATCGGGAACCTTCATCGATTGAGAACCAGGAGAACCGGAAGTTGAACTAATGTTTGGAGGATTCTTCACTCCAATAGTGAGGAATATATTAACATGTATACGACTGGTGTGCAGTATGTGATTTGAGTACGTGCTTTGTCAAGGAATACTTGTGATAGTGATTTATAAAACCAGACGAATTAGGTATATGGTATTTTACTGAAGATTACAGTGATATTCTCGGTAATGAGTTGAACTTGCAAGAACAGTAAGCTAGTGGGTGCGGTTGGGATTGGCAGGAAGTAGGAGGTGAACCAGCCGCACTATAGTAAAGAAGAAAGCCCCGCCAGGTTTGTTGCCAAGCGGGGGTGAACCAGGCGAATCCACACCGAAACTGTAATGGTATGGATCTAGGCAGCGGGATAGTAGAGAGCAGCTGTGAACAAACCGTAAGACTTGGTATCTGGTATGTGGTGGTCACAGATCGGATTGCCATGCTGAATCTGGTAGATTATCTGCAAAGCGACAAGTTTGGTGATTATTGGAAAAGTGGTACAAAAAATAATCAGAGAATTGTGACCTCGGTTTTTGTGCATACACCAAGAGTGAGCAGGAAAACTTGACGTGATGGCAGGGCCATGTTAAACTGAGTGTAGTTTATTCGAATGGCAAACAGCATGTTCATAATATGGTTAAACAGAGAAGGCAACTGATGTCTTTGGCGCATACCGAAGCAATGACCAAACGCAAGTTTGTTAGGGACGAGGACGACATGGTTGGCTTTGGCGGTTTAATTAATACGAATGGATAGAATGAATATCGAATTATGTTGGTTGTCAAAGATGTGCCTGACGTTGAGGAAACACAGAGTTTGCTAGGTTTGCGGCGTAAGAAGGCTTTGGGTTGGGCGTATTTAGATATTGGGGGGAGTAAATCAGGAATATGTAAATGACGAAAGAATAACCATTCTTTTCATATAGAGGAAGGAAAAAGAGATGACACCGAGAA